>JAEOSY010000636.1 GCA_016840125.1 Candidatus Helarchaeota archaeon
AAAGCGAAATATTTTCGCATTTAATCCCATCTAATGCCAAAGCAGATGCCACACTACCAAATAACCCCATAAGTACCCAACAGGAAGCAGCAGCAGAAGCCCACCTTTATGAAGTCTGAAGAAAACGCAGGCAGAGACACACCAAAAAGAAATCTCTATATAACTATATAAATAGATACCTATCAAGATCTTAGGAAACTAGTTGACAACAATATAAAAGAGATCGTACAGATATCTATTTGAAATAAACTTATTCGGTAAACTGAAGACTTAGCAGTACCCATTCTTTGGGGGAAGGTTGGGGAAATGCAATGTGTCTTAAATAAAGAGCCGAGTCGCCTTTAATGGGGGCTTGGCTTTTTTGTTTATTGATAAAAATATAGTGAGAAAAATATGAATGAAGGTATTTATTTATTAATTCATTTAAAATGAAGGAGAATTGAGAGATGAAAAAATACTCCCCTTTGCATTTTTTTCTTATTTCAATTTTCGCAGTAGTATGTATTTTCACAAATTCCTACGCTGAAAGTGATGCTAGTTTTCTTATTTTACAAGAAGCATTAGGAGTTCAAGCTGATGGCGATTACACTAATGTTAATCTTTCCAATATTCCAGAGGACGGTGTCATCATGGCTACTGTAGTTGATCCATCTAAGATAGGTGGTTGCCAAACCGGTGACCGAGTAGAACTAATGAATCTAGGAAATGATAAATGGGTAATGAAGCATCTTGCTACAGGAAGTAAAGTAGAATTTTCAATCAAGTATGAAGATGGAAAACTAAAGGTAATTAAAACTGGATCATTCACTCCGAAAAGTGAACAAGCGCAATCGTTCTCTCAAGATCAACTTAATTTGCAAGGAAGATTTAGTCTTGGAGCAAGAGTTTCATATGTAAACTATTCGGATGATGATTATACAGTCTCTGGAATTAAAGTGGATACAGAACCAGATGATGCAGTTATGTTTGATGGGAATTTCAGTTACTTTTTTACAAATTATTTTTCAGTTGAGTTAAGTGGTGGTTATGTGGAGACAGATGTCGATCTAACTGGTGGCGGTTCATCTGGAACGGCTGGAGAATTACAACAAATACCGATACTTCTAACTGGTCGCTTGAATATACCCATCCAAAATAAAATAGTTCCCTATTTAGGAGGTGGAGTTGGATACTTTATTAATGATTTTGATCAAAACGATAGTGTGATAGAATTCATTTACGGGCCAGGCGCTGATGTAGACGTGGATAACAGCTGGGGTTATCATATCAACGGGGGATTTGATTTCTTATTTACGCCTAATTTTGCATTAAATTTAGACGTTAAATATATTTGGAACGAAATTGAAGCTGATGTGGATCTCCCTGGATTTACAAAAGAGGAATTCGATGTGAATATATTCGTTGTTGGTGGAGGAGTGAAATATTATTTTTAAATAGTTTATTCATTTCAGTCTTTTTATAGAACCTCTGGCGGGGTCTGCAAATGGCTCTGCTTTTTTGTTTTCAGAAGTACCCTATTATTCCGTAAGTACCCAACAGGATCGGCAGTAGCCCAACAACCCAGTTAAGAACGCTCTCAGTTCCGCTAGAACCTATCCAAAATGGTAGTACCCAGGCAGACCCGCTAGTTGCTAATCAGATTGCCAATAGCCATAAAATCAGCTAGTTGCTAACCAAATCGGTAGTACCCACAAATATTAACCAGCTAGTAGAAAATTCTAATAACTTTATATCCTTACATGTCTTTTTACGTCATAAAACAGGTGGGGTAAGAGTGGGGTAAATAAGAGTTTTAAGAAAAAAGGACTTACACCTACTAGTATAAGTCCTTGATTTTATTGGTACGCCCGGCAGGATTCGAACCTGCGGCCTACGGATTCGAAGTTCTTAAACCAGGACATAGAGGGTCAATCAGGGATATCCAAGGACACAATAATTTCAGGAGCTTATGATAAATTCATCAAAGAGGGTCATAGGGTGAAACACCGGGATATAGGGGGATATTTTTTGCAATCTGTTGACCAAGTGTTGACCAAAATTGAAAAAATAAATGCCCAAATATAATTTACTATTCAAGCTTTGACCATGTATCCCTCTCGGATGAAGCCATAAGCAATTCCCCTTATCTTAGCATATCTTTAAACCCAGGTTCCGTTTTCAGCACTTTTGATAAGCGCGTCTATCACTTTCATGTTGGCGACGGCGTCTGCAAGCGGAGTCGGAACTTCCGAATCATGGAGTATTGCTTTTGAAAATAGGTCACCTTGAATCTTATACTGATCGCAAATATCAAAAGAAATCTCACCGGACTCATTCCCATGCTGATATGCGATTTTACATGGCCGGTTGGGAGGGGCATTGAACGGAATCTCGATTTCAATCCGTCCATCTGTGCCAAAGATGTTGACTCGCTGGAAAGGAGCCAACTGTGTTGCGCAGGTGAAGGTCGATGTGCCCCGGCCAAAATCCAGTATGCCACTGCTCAGGCGGTCCGTTTTGAATTGTGGGTCAAATTCTATAATTCCAAAGATACGTCTGGGCTCAGCTCCAAAGATAAATCGCGAAAGCGAGATACAGTAGCAGCCAATGTCCATCAGCCCGCCGCCACCGAAATCAGCTATGTTTCGGATGTCCCCAGGATCGGCGTTGTAAAATGAGAAAAAAGATTGAATCGTGCGCAGATCACCGATCTTTCCTTCAT
>JAEOSY010000637.1 GCA_016840125.1 Candidatus Helarchaeota archaeon
ACAATATTAACGGGGGCCGATGGGATCATATTTGTAGCAGACAGCCTACCCACCTTAATCAGGGCGAACGAGGCTAGCTGGATCGAACTCAGGTCGTTAATTGCCAACATTCAAAAAAAAGTTCCTGTTATTATTTCACTAAATAAAAGGGATAATCCTACGGCAATTTCCATTAATGATTTTAAAAAGCGTTTAGCGCTCAAGGACTCAACAGAAATCTTCGAAACAATCGCAACAACAGGAGAAAACGTGGATATGTGCCTTAAAAAAGTTCTACAAAAAATATTGCATCCATAAATGAATGGTGAAGTTCAATATGGAATATGAATATAACCAAAAAGATGGAACTGTTATGGAATGACTCTAGCAGCCCAACCCCTCCCGGAAATATTTCATATTAATTTTGGAGGACTTTATGGGGGCTTAAATAGGTTATCATGAATTCTTTAGCAAATTATAGTAAAAAGATATTTTGAAAATTTTTGATAGTGAATTATTATGTCTGACTCAATTGATGTATTATTTTTAGTCCCCCCTATGAGACCTATCCTTAGGCCATTAGATCTAGTTCACATTTTCTTTAGACATTCTCAAAATACGAATAACATAATTTCTGTACAGCTGGGTCTTTTATCAATGGCGAGTCACTTACGTATTGAGGGAATTTCATGTCAATATCATGATCTAGCTCATTTCAAAGGAGAAGCAACGTTATACGATACTATTTCTGGATTAATAAGAAAATGTAATCCAAAGATAGTAGCATTAACTTCATACACCAGTAACTTCAATGCCGCGCTAAAAACTATACAAATCATCAAATCTATAGATCCTAATGTACTTGTATGTGTCGGGGGTTCACATGTAACATTTTTAGATAGATATAGTATTGATGAGTCTGATAATAAGATAGATATTGTTGTTCGGGGCGAGGGGGAGCGCACAATGCTAGATATCGCAAAGAATTTCTTGAAAAATGATTCTATAGAATTGATTGAAGATAGCGTGCGTGGAATAACAACAAAAAATAAACGAAATCCCGACCAGAAATTATTAACCAGTAACGAACTCAGACAACTTCCTCCAATCGCCTTTGATCTAATCCCACAAAGTGAAAGGAATAATTATATCTATATCCCTCTCACTGCCACAAGAGGATGTGCGTATCAATGTACTTTTTGCACAAATCCCCTTTTTTGGGACCAAAAGGTGAGATTCAGACCACCTGAAAACGTAATTGAGGAAGTATTAATCGCTGAAGCACTATTTCCGAAGAGGCTCTTCGAATTTTCGGATACTATTTTACCGATTAACATGGGATATTTCGAAAAATTAGTTGATTTATATATAAATTCAGCTACTACACCTATTAAAATGGCTTTAACCCGCGCAAATCTCACAGACGATAAACGACTCCGAATCATGAAACGGTTAATCCAAGATGATGGATATGTTTCTATTGGGGTGGAAAATGGAAATCCCAGTATCTTAAAAATAATGGGGAAGCCAACATGGGAAGAACAGCTAGATGCACTAAAAAAATTGAAAAAATATAGGCTAAATTCAATTCCAACTTGGATGGTTGGTTTTTGTGGTGAAAATATATCAACTAAGATTCAAAACTTAGAAAAGCTTGAATTTTTAAACAAAAAGGAACTTATTCAATCTGTAATTTTAAATATCTGGATTCCAATTCCTGGATCCCCACCGTTTCAGAATCCCAAAAAATTTGGGCTCAAAATTCATACTTATAATTGGGATTATTATGACAGGGCGGTTTATCCACCACCCTATTCTTTATTCAATCCAATTAATGGGAAAACAACCCTCACCAGCGCAGAAATTTGGGCATATTATCTCTCCATGATTTCACTTCAGAATAGATGGTCCACTGAAAAGAAAAAAGTAAAAGGAAAAGGAGTATCTATTAATCAATTGATGAATAATATAGCTAAAAACTCGAAAACTTTATATTTTTCACCGGCAGGCGAGTCCCATAATACTATCTATGAGGACGAGTTTGATCAATATCAAAACTTGTTCAATCCCTTTAGGAATGGGTAGATTAGCAGAAAAATAGCAAAATTTCATCTCGAATCCGCTGATATCCCCTGGAATTTTACTGATTTTTAACTATATCTTTTTATAATGTTCGCAAATGGACCTGAGAACTTTTTAAAAGGATTCAAATTTCCACATTTAAGATGATTAGAAAGACCTGGAAAGCATGAATGAAAGGAATCTTCAACTTCTTTTAATAAATGGCGGATTTTTAAATCACTTTCTGAGCTATTAGTGAAAAAAGCAAACGATAGAAATCCATTCCTCTTGAATGTAAACTTATGGTTTTCAGTCATTATCGTTTTGATAGATTCACCGACGATCTCTTTCGAAACGAGTGATACAGCTGTGAGAACATTGGAAACTGCCTGCGGATCTTCGTTTAAGCTTCCATATTGTTCGTGGTACAAACAAATCCCATTTGATTGTATTACATAGAAATTAAAATGCAATAGTTTCACCTCAATTATTGTCAATCAAACTTATATCAATATACAATATAAAAGCCACAATAGGTAATGCGAATTAGGGGATTGGTGAAATTAGGCTAAAATATAAATATTTCCAAGAAAACTTCTCCATTATTAACCTCAATTCACACAGCCCCTATTTTATTTCAACCGAAGTTCATATTTTGGTCTTCTTATTTAAGGAATTATACTCAGTCTTAAATAGCTCTAGAAAATACGCAAATGAAATTTAGAATGCAATAGATTAGATTGGCATAAAATTTTACATGATTCGCTGTAGTTGACAGATAAATTCATTCCTTATTGAGCTTAAGTATCAATTTTTCTTTTCAATTATAAAAATCTTTTATTTCCCCTTTAAAACCGGTATTCAATAATTGCTATCCTTTTAAGCATTTTTGGGAACTAAGGTCTGATACTTTTCTGTATTTAAAGTATTTAGAAATAGAAAAGATTTAAACCTATGAATAAAATAGAGGTAAAAAAAATTGACGGCATTAATTTATTGGACGACCATCTCGGAATTTCTCATCCATATTGGACTACTCAGCTTGATCGTTATCATCATGCTGCGGAAATGGCTCTCCGCCACACCTCGATATCTCTCCGATATACCCTTTGTCATTGCAGTTTCCTTCCTGTTCATCATGTATGATCGCGTTGACAGCACTTTGGGTCTCAGTGGCATCATGCCCGTGACGCAGGTGACATCGATTATTAGCATGTTTGGATTCTTAGCAATAGTGAGCTTAAACCTGGTAATCTTTTTGATCATTTGGATGCCTGACCGAAAGCGGTTACGATCTACGTTTATTGTCAGCTGGATTGTTCTATGGACGCTTCTCATCGGCGTTTTCGGCTTAACCGGGAGTGCAGACTCGTTACACACCATCATCTTTATGATGTCAATTCCAGTTATGCTCTTGCTAACAGTAACGTGGTATTTCTGCTATTTCCAAAAACGACTCTCTGTTATCAATCCCCTCTTAGTCGGGATCGGCTTTA
This sequence comes from Candidatus Helarchaeota archaeon, assembly GCA_016840125.1. Next base: position 3,537 of record JAEOSY010000637.1, read on the forward strand.
CGATCTTCTTTGTGTCAGTACTTCTGCGCGTTGTTGTATCGGCCGCGGGCGTGCCTATTGGCTACGTCTTTACCGACCTGCATTGGATTCCATTGTCCTTGGATATTGCTGCGTTCAGCGTGATGGTCTTAGGGTTTTCCAGAGAAATGAATTATTAATTCTCTAATTCCCTTTTTTTATTTTTTTTAATATAATTATTATAAATGGAGTAATTACTCCTATCCTTCGTATTTAGTGTAATTTTTTATTTGAACAAATCACAATATATACACCAGAATTAAGAAGTAAAATCCATGGTGCAAAGTGTAATCTTTTATTTTTCACAGTCAGGGAACACAAAAAAATATGCGGAGAAGATAGCTGAAGGTCTCAGGATACAGGAACATGGTTGTGAATTATATCGATTAAGAAAGTTAAAGGATGATTTAGAATTAGTAAAAGATTTTGATTTTTCAGGATTCAATTTGATAGGATTTGGGATTCCAGTATATTATTTTAAACCACCATTTCATATACTGAACATTCTTGAAGCTCTTCCTCAGCTTGAAGGCAAAAAATGTTTTCTATTTTGTACAAGTGGAGGAAATCCTGGTGCAACCCTGTATAAAATGAAATTAATTCTCGATAAGAAAGGATTAAAGATCATTGAAGCAAATGATAAATTTGTGGGACTCGATAAACACCAGCTTTATCGCGATTTTGACTTCACCCTCCCTTCGAGTATCGGTCATCCTACGGATGAAGAACTTGAAGAAGCCCGCACCTTTGGAAACGAATTAATAAAAAAAACT
>JAEOSY010000638.1 GCA_016840125.1 Candidatus Helarchaeota archaeon
CGCTAAAGTCTTCAGCAATCAGGAACATGAGTTACTCAGATATCTTCGGAAGGACGAAGGTCAGTATGACATTTTAAAATCCTTTATTAAAGACTTCAATTTACATAAAGCCTTGGTAGTCAAATTATGGTGCTATTTAGATCGCTATTTCCGCAATCTTTTTATTATTGATCTTAAACCAGAAGAGATGGATTTTGTTAAGTTCTGTATCTCACTCGAAGAAATTCAAGAGGTCCTGCCTCCAAATTCAAACTTCTATACGCATGAAATTAAAGCCGTTTAACTGGTCTAGTTTAATAATAATTCTTTTTTTTTAATCTCCAATACTATTATTAACAATGAATTCTGTCTGAGGTTCTATGAGTAAGAAACCTTCAGGTTCTGTTGAAATGACTTTAACTGTTACTTTTGAAAGTAGTGGCGTATGAATCGCGAATTTACTCCCTTTATGTAAAGGTATTTTTTCACCAACCAAAGTACTTTTAATACTTTTTTGCCAAATGAGAGAGTTGGGAGTTGTTAGAGGTGGTAAGATTACTATAGTGACTTTTTCAGCCGTGGATAGTTCAGGGAAGCTGAGTTCAACCCAATCTCCAGATACAAAATCATTGTTCCTACAATACTGTTCTGTCAACCAGATGATATGATCTAAACCTGTCTGCTGTGGAATCATTTCCACTTTACCTGTTGCAATTCGACCATTTAGTTTAACTTGAGCAAACATTCCATTATGAATACCTATTTTAGTTCCTAAAGTTTTGGAAATTCGAATCGCTGTTGAGTCAATTTCATCACACTCGAACTCAATTATGCAAACTTGTAAGGGGACTTTGATTTTCTTTTTCATATAACAATAAGTTAGTAGAATTTCCATAAAAGGTCCCCGTCCTTTCTTAATTTCGAACCTATATAGTTCTTTATATATCATTAATTAATTTAAATACCCCAAATCACCTTCTTACTTACCTTTAACTGGAAAAATCGCGGAGTTTAAATAGGATTTTCAAAGAGGGAATTTTTCGTTTTTAGGGTTGAACTTGTCAAATAGGTTTATAATCTCCTCTGTTTTGAATAGTCCCTGTGTTAATTTCCCCTTTAAATCAACTTTCTTCTTTCTATTCCTTAAAAGGTTTCCCAAACCACTCTTCAAACCACTTTACGAATGTCTCCCTATTTGAACTAATCCAAAAAAAGGTGAATCCTTTTTTCATCTTCTCATACCCGAAAATCCCCTTAGAAGTTACGTTTAAAATAGATAAATTTCGTTCAACTTTCTGGGGGTAGTACTTTTGTTCAGGATTCTCTTCATTAAGTGATTTTGAGATGTTATGGGGGGTTAATTTTTCCCCAAAATTCTCCTCTGTACTTAAAAGTCGTACTATTTTTTCCGTATATGCTTCTCTAAGCTCTTGTTCTATGCCCATATAAATCACAATTATCACTTTATTTATATAAATTTGGTCATTTTTAAAGGATATTCGATCCTAAATTAACTTAATTATGAGTTACTTAGATATTATTAGAGTATAATAAACATTTATTAGGATCTTGTTTACATTAAATTAACAAGAATAAGTTCAAACTTGAAGAGCTCAGTAATTTGCGCAAACTGCGGTGGGACGAGATCGCAGGGTGCGGGTAGAAATTTATACTGCAAAGCGCTGTTCGTGGCGGTTCGCGTGTTTGTCTAGGTGAGAAGAGATGGAAGGATGGAAAAGAAAACAGATTCAGGGACTATTAGGGTTCATCTTAGTGCGAGGGTGCACGCGCATCGTGATCCTTTGCGCACGGGATGGATGCGCATATCCTCTATGGCGGTGCCAAGCCTGTGGAACATGTAAAACATTCGGGATCTCACCCGAGTTTATGGAGGGGAACTTGCTCGGTCGCGCCGCATTACAGGAGGTCGTGTTATGACAAAAAAGAATGTTGAACAGGATAAAGCCACGTTTACTCTCGCGCGAGTGGTGACGAACCGGGTCCAACCCAACACTTGGAACCCGAACGTGATGCCTAAGGAGGAGTATGCCCAGCTGAAGGAGGCCATAAAGATAACCCAAGGAGCGTACTTGGAACAAAATCCCCCAAATCCTCCCTATAATACATTAGCAAGGTGAAATGGATGAGTGTAAAGAATATGCATACCTGTCGAATAAGATATATTCGTTTAGTATGGATTAGGGATGCCAGAAAGATACTCATCTTCGGGATATGGTCGAATCCACGGCAAGGGACTGTATAATCTCCATCCAGCCTTCTTAGTCTTATAATTAAGCGTTATATGAGCGTGAGGTGATCGTAATTGCTAGTAACTGAGGCAAGTAAGATGAATAACAAAAAGACCTTTCAAGATATTCTCCTCTTCCTAGAGGAGTTTGCGAAAAATCTCGTTGCGGGATTGCCTGAAGGTGAGGCGCTGAAGAAGACCGCCCGGATTTTCGAACCGAAACACTCCCATGGGATTACAGGTCATTTCAAGGGATTGATCGACAACAAACTCGACCAATCCTCCATCCAAGAGGTGTTTTTAGGTTACCCTGACCTTGTAGAGGATGATTTATTCATATTTTACTTTATTGACACAATTAACACCATGTTAGGGGAGGGATTGATTTGGACAGGTGAAAGACTCTTGGATATCCTGCCATGGTTCAATAACAATACCGTAACATCTCAGATGGCAATCTACTGGCGATATCCTGCTCCAGATCTTGCCGTCAATCCCGTCTCCCCCCAAGCTCTCGAAACTATGCTGGTATTACATCAACTTCTTATTACAAAGGTGTGGGGTTTAATTTACCTTATGAGTCAAGGTGATCTGGGGACCTTAAGTGTCGGTGAATTACTGGAGCGGGAATCATTCCTTGATGATATCGTCAGCGGGATTATGTTAAGGTATGTCACCATCCATTCAACAGAAATATATAAAAGAAAATTGGAACGGGTCAGTGATGTACTCCCCGCATCCGTCCCCAATTTTTATTGGGACCCTGAGTGCCATGCCTACACCAATTTGAAAGATGTGGAATGGAAATGGTACAATCGTCTCAATCTTGCCCCCATAAAAAAAATCCATATTTGCCCCAATTGTGGGCGCACCTGGAAGCTTCTAAGGGGTGTATGAAGATACGCAATCAAAGTAGACACAATTTATTCGAACGAATGGTGAAAGGTGGTGCCCGTATTTCGATCCCTGACCACTTACAGGACCTAAAGCGGTCAGTACGGGGTGGGATCGGACTCCGACTACTTGAACCCGCGACTTCCATACTATTTTTCTCCACTGGAGTCGTGCGGGCGCCGCCCACCATCTCCCCCTTAAAATATGTGAATAGAGGGCGAAAAAGTAGCATTCAAAGGGAAGAATTCAGGTTGGGACCCGAATTGATGAGAGGTGATTATTTTGGCAGGTAACTCTCAATTAGGTTTGAAGACAAATTTGGATAAGGAAATTACCGATAGCTTTAGGCAAAATCCAATATTCAAAGACGAGAATGTGTTAGATTTTCAGTACGTACCTGAAGAATTGCCCTGTCGCCGAGAGCAACTTTTAGAACTCTCGAGAGCATGTAGACCCCTTCTCAAAAATGGTTTATCATCTCGAATTCATCTCGCCGTTGTCGGGCCCTCTGGGATCGGGAAGACTGTTACCATAAAATATTTGGCGCAGAGACTCATGGACGCCACCAGTGATAGCACTTGTGAGATCCTCTGCGTTTACTACAACGGGTACGTAACCCGTACCGTACCAACTCTTTTTCGGGATATCTCGCGAAGGCAGTTTAACATTGACGGTAGGGGGTATTCAGATCAAGAGCTCCGATATTATCTATTTCAAGCTTTAAAGCGAACGAAAAAGAAACTCCTGATAATCCTTGATGAGGCAGACTTTTACGGTTTCGATCAACTCCTCAACTTGATCCATGTAAACGACAGTCTGGATGTCGGCAACCCGCAAATCTCCACCATCCTCATCGGACGCACGAGTGGTATGCAGCCACTCCTCGATGCTGAACTTTCAAACCACATCACCAAACAGGTGGATTTTCCCTCTTATAGTGCAGGTCAATTGATTGAAATTCTGACAGCTCGCGCACATCTTGCATTCCATCCAACTGCCCTGGCAGAATCTACCTTGGCACTGGTCGGGCAGATAGTTTCAGCTCGTGGGAGCGCAGGTGAGGCACTAGGGTTGTTGAGAGAGGTAGGCCGTCTCGCAGAAGGTTCAGGAGCGTCCACAGTTACGCCAGAGCTGGTGGAAGCTGCCTACAAAAAACTGTGCCCCTCGATTAGCCCAGAAATCTTAGTTGGTCTGAAGCTCCACGAACTCTTGCTTACTTTAGCCATTGCCTCCCGCCTAACCCATCGAGGAATTGTATCCACCCATACCAACGAAGCCTATGAGTATTACATGGCTGTATGCAAAAAGTGGGCTCAGCCCCCCAGAGCTAAGAGTACCATTCATAGGTATCTCCGAATATTAAAACAGAGGGAAATTATATCTTTCGTCACTCGGTCGACACCTCCCCGCAGGAGGGGGGTGCGTGGGTACATTGGCCTACCGAACACTCCAGCCCATGCGTTAAAGCGGTCAATAGAGCAGGAACTTGCGAGACTGTTCTCGCAATCCCAAGCAGGGACGGGGAGTAACCCAGGTATAACAAAGCAGAAGGAAAAAAGTGTGGAAAGAGATGAAAAGTGATGGATAAATTAGGTGAGGGGTACGCCCGTCGGACTTTAAAACTTTTAGCAGGAGTTGCGTTCATAGGTTGGTGAAAGGGTTGGGTGAGAGCGACAGTTCGATACGAAATTTTAGTATAATATGTAGTGATGAATATGTCAGTAGATAGTAATGAAATTTCTTCTGAATCAAAGGAAGAAATGCGCAAAAGTGCGCCAGATGAGAGCAAAATGCGCAAAATCGAAAAATGCGCAAATCCAGTTGAGATCACTTTTTTTTGTGAACTTGAGGGATACGATATTAAAACATTAAATTCGACAACAGGAAAAGGATCATACATGCTCAAAGTCGGGCAGAGATCTGTAAACGTTCAGTATACATCGAAAAGGGTAACTAAAACGAAGAAAATAGATCTTGTTTTATACAAATTAAAAGGTCTGAGGGGTCTTCTACGCAGGGCTGCTGAAGCACGGCTTTTTAGGCATGGTAAAAGTCCTTGTTGTCCTACACCGAGTTTTCCTCATGAGGAGATCTTAGAGAAACATCTAGAAATGGGATATCATCCACAGGGGGGATGCAAACCTATGTGCATGGTTCGGCGGCTGTATGGGAGCATGTATACTCCTGCTTCGATCAAGATTTTTCCGCCATACATCGCAAAAGCCACCGCCGAAAATATCCCCGCCGAAGTGAATCAATATCTCAATACCCATATCGCTACGATTTTCGGGTTTGATCACGGTATTGTTTATCACAATGGGGAAGTCACACTGAAAGTGGAAACCTTCAATATTATTAACCGAAGGACAGAGACGGCAGTCAATAACTTCATGAAGCATCTGGCAAATGGAGTATTTCCGTTCAAAGTGGTTTTTTCACTTAACTCAATGACTGGAAAAGAGCTAATAGAGAATATAGGCTTTTTTATTGCCTCGCTCTATGAGATCAATCGGAGTAATGGGATTCAAATTGGGGCGGATAGGACCAGTGGCTCTGGACGGGTCAAGATCAGTGTGAAGGATTTGAAAATCAATCAAAAAATTCCTTTGATAGAGCAGTTTGTGAAGGCTGAAAAGAAACAAGAATATAGTATTAAATTCCGCGATGTAGAGATAGAGGACTCTATAACAGATTTTTACTTAAACTCTGCATTTGGAAAATATGCCATCAATGCATTCAATGCGACTATGGGGATCTAAACTTGCAGTTCTTACGAGCCGAGTTCCAAGTAATAACACCTATCGTTCATAACACTCAGTTTATCAGCGGGCATTACTATCATCGGTATTTCGATCATAATACAAATGCCTTGGGCGTCATTGTAGATCAAAAGAAATGGGAAGATGCTGAAAAATCAGATTATTTTGCTCCTTACACGCTTCCTGCCCAGTTCCATTTCGAATTCTATAATGGACTCTCACGGGTTGAACCTTTTTCCCCCCACTTTTTTGGAAAGCGTCGAATTTACACACTTGAAAATCTTCTGCTCATGGATATTATCAATCCTACTCACGACCAACTCAATGAATTTCAATACGTCATTAAAACTACTAGGGAATTTCAGTTTGGGGGGAAGGAATCTGATGGTAATGGTATCTGTCGGTATAAATCCGCTCAACTGTCTGATTATAATTCCTCTGAACAAGCATCAAATGATTTTATTATTGAGTTTATGAGTGACCTTATTCCCCGGAAAAAAATTAATACTCAGGGACTCATTCAACTTCTCCAATCACAGCTTCCAAGTTCGATTCCTTCGGATTATCAGTTGGTTGCGAACTCACAGGCAGAGTTTGAAGAAAAAAAGTATTATATCAAAGAGAATATGGAGTTTCAGGTTATTCCGCAGCTGTTCATGATGCAACTTCAAACCAACTACCCCAAATACAATAAGTATCTTGTAGAATCTGGGTTTCAGGGGATTGGACAACTAAGAAGTGCGGGCTTAGGAAAATTTCGACTGAGGAACCCCATAACATCCCCCCTACAGCATCATGGAACATACACCCCCTCAGTAACAAGCTTTTCCGAGGAAGAAAAACAATTTCTAAAAGCCACAATACTCCACGATCTCATCCCGAAAGTGGGTGGTATTGATCTCCTAGACGAATATTATAATATAAACAATAACTTGAGTGGCTTACTCTTAAAACTGCATTATGAATGGCATACACTCCGCGAAGCAACCACAATTTCACTACGGGCGTTTCTTCAGCGAATTAAGGATCAGTATGGTGGGAAGGTTTCGACTTTATATTATAAAATGGCCCTCGCGGATCAAATGGCTGCCCGCATGACCCGCGTAAAACGTGTCCCCACGTATTCACGATACCTCGTAGGGCACGATATGACCAAGAAAATTGATTTGTTGGAAATTACTCGATCACTTCTCCCAATCGAATCTCCATTCAGACTCTGGAAGCTTATTTTGAGATCTCCTGAGCTTGCTCTACTAAATGAGTCCTTAAAATACGGGGATCAGCCCCTTTCTTCACATTTACTATTATCTTTAAGTTTCGGCTCACATTTAATCTGCGGTAAGACGGCATATGTCATCGCAAGAGTAATACCCAAGAGTGAAAAGAAATTTATTGAAAAATTTTGGTATAAAATCTTCAACATTACCCAAAACAAGGAGGTAGTTATTTATGTAATTGAAGAAAAAATTCCAGAATATCTGACTGCATTGGTAAAGAAAATATTGGTAAAATCTGTTCGCCCGGAGACCGGCTGGCTCCGAACTCAGTAATGAGCCGTAGATGATCTATTACATAAATGAAAGTTTAAAAAATAGATGAGTTACCATGATGAAATTTCACTATGTGCTCGTTACATATGACCACTAAGCCTTTTAAGGGCTAGGATAATCTTTAATATAAGCGTTTGTATTATTAGAACAAACTATCTATACAACCAAGGGTGAAAAAGATCTCCAAAACCTTCGAAGATTTTATCCGTCGGATTATCTCAGCCAGCAGATTTGAGATCTCAGCTGGCGCACTTCCATCGGCGTTCGAAGGAGAACTCGTTCACAATAAGGATGCAGTCTTTGTTTTTTTTCAAACTATTAATTCAATATATGAAGACTGGAATAAATATACATATAATGTTTTTATATCCGATTTCATTCATAATGAAGGATTATCCATCTTTTCAGTCTGGTTGGCTGAAGTCTTCCCATTTAATTTTGAATACCTAGAAATTGACTGCCCAAAAGGCCCCTCCACTGTTGATGCGCTTCTCAATCTCAGTTATACGTATGATCAAAATGAATGGAAAGTTATTCAGAAGTGTTTAGCTGAATTTGAAATATCGATCGATGCGGAAACAGTAGCAAAACTGTTATTGATTGAATCCGTCAAAGCTATTTCAAAAATCTTATCTGAGATCCTTGAAAATGAATATAAATTTTTTACAGAATCCGTAGATGTTGAATTTAAGGATGGGAAACTCACTATTATTTACAAAGGGGCTGGTCGTGTAGTAAAATGAGATGCCTCTAATCCGTTTGCAAAGTTAAGCTATTAATTATAAATATGAATGAGAAAAAGGAAATAATAATTGGATTTTATTCGGTTAAAATTAATAATAAGGTTGTTTGTATATGGTAAAGAAAGATGAGGAATTGTTGGGTGGAGAACCTGTAGAAGGCGATGAAGAATTATTGGGGAGTAAACCTGTAAAAGGAGAGGATTTGTTAATAGGTGAACCATTAGGAGATGAGGACAAATTAATAGGTGAAAAACCCAAGAAAAAAAGCACACCCAAAAGAAGTAAGGAAGCTTTATTAGGAATCGAACATAAACCTGGCGTGGGGATTAAAATCTGTTTTGATACCACCCAAAATGAGCGAGGAAAATTAGAAGAGAATTACACAATCTTTAAGGAATTAGTTGAGAAAAAGGGATACCAAATCGAATCCAATTTTGAATTTCCCATTACCTTTAGACAATTAATACATTATGACATAGTTGTATTTGCATGTCCTGATAGATCTAAAATTCGTCAATTTGAAATAAATGAGATCCTAAAATATGTGAAATGTGGTGGAGCGCTTCTAATTCTGGCTTCAAGCGGGGGAGATCGAGGGCGAATGACAAATCTTAATGACTTATGCTCCAAATTTGGGGTGAAATTTAATAATGACCAAGTCTTTGACGATCAACATAATTATGGTATTAGAAATTTAGCTATTTCTACCACATTTGAGGCTCATGCTGTCACCACAGGTCTAGAGCTCGTTATTATACCCTCCTCATGTAGTCTCTCAGTCTCTAATAAAGGAAAAGGTATGGTATATTCCGATGATGATGCTGATCCTCCCAACGCACCCGTTATTGCTATTTCTGAATATGGATTGGGACGAGTTGCAGTCATTGGCTCTTATGATACTTTTCGAGATCATGTGCGAGCTGGTATTCAAGTAATTCAACATCGAATTCTACTTGATAATATGTTACAATGGCTTGTAGATGATCAATATCTCAATCATATTTTATTCGCCCTTTCGCTTCTTAAGATTAGAGAGAAAAAGGTAAAAAAAACCGCACCTCCGTTATATTCTTCAGCCTTACCAACCTCGAAAGGAAAAGTGTCTCCTGAAGCATTACTTGACCAGATCCTTTCAAATCTATCACAAGTACGAGCTGTTGCGACAAAATTGGAGGATATTAACGTACATCTAGTGGACGTTGCGATGGTCATTAAAAATCTTAATGAGAAATTATCTTTCGCTGAAGATCTTTCAAAGGATTTAAAGAATATTCAAAAAGAATTCTCTATCTCTAAATTAGATGATAAAATTAACAGTTTGGATAAAAAATTCTCGACATTTAGTAAGAATATCGAAAAAACTCTGAAAAGCATTTCAAAAAAATTAGAAAAACCAGCGGAGTAATTCCTAAAAATCATCCCTTATTTTCTTTTTTCGCTCTGATCGTTATTAGAGAGCTAATGATATAAATCATCAAGGATATATATATCCACATAGACTCAATTCAGAGGTAATACTATGTCAGACGAGGAGACCCTTGAATCCCTAAAAAATCAGATAAAAAAACAACAAAAAGAACTTAACTTTGGAAAAGAACGAATCTCGAAATTAGAAAAGGATTTAGCTTCGACTAAGAGCGCGACTATGAAATTTGAACGTGAAAATGAGAAGTTAAGCACAAAACACGATGAATTGAACACCGAAAACGAAGGATTAAAGAACCAAATATCAGAATTAGAAGAGAAAATAAGGGGTTTAGCTACCGAAGCACTCAAAAAAGAGTTGAAGGACAATAAAGAAACTATTGCGGGGCAACAGAACGAAATCAAGGAATTAAATGAAAAATTATCCATTTTTTCAAAAAATCAGTCAGAAAACCTTGTTAAAATTGAAGAACAGGCTTCAACAATTAAAGAGAGGCAAAATACGATCGATTCTTTATCTCAAAACTTAAATAAATTAGAGAAATTAATTAATGAAAAAGAGGAAGCAATCAGTTCGTTAAATTCTGGCATTGAAAAATTAAAATCAGAGTTAGACGCTTCACAGAATGAAATTCAATCCCAAACTTCCCAACTTACGCAACAAAAATCACAAATGGGCGATGTGACAGAAGTAATTGAGTCCGCCAAAGAAAATATTATTTCAAGAGATAAAACAATAGACGAATTAAAAAGTCAAATAAAAGACCATTTAGCTCAGATAGACGAATTAAAGGTGTCTTTGGATAAACTCGAGGTAGAAAAACAAGAGTGGGTTACTAAAATCACCGAGCTTGAAACAAGTTTAGAAGATAAAGAAGCAGATATCAAGCTTAAAGCAGAAAAGATTGAAGATTTAACTAAGCAAGTTGACCACATAGAAGTTGGTATCGATTTATACCAAAGCACAATAAAAGAATTAAAAGCTGAATTAGGAAAACGTAATGATGAAGTCACAGAGCTAAGGAAAAAAGGTGAAACAAGCATTGACGCAGAAAGATATGAGAAACTCCTTGGGACTAAGGATAAAACTATAAAGATTTTGAAGAAAGAAATTTCTGATTTAAACAATCAAATAAATGCATTGAAATCTTCAACTGTGGTAAAAGAAACTCCCTTGAAAGATATAGTAGAAGTTAGTAGTAAGAATCTTATTGACAGTTTAGAAGGTAAACTCTCTGAAGCTGAACATAACAATCTCATAAGTCTCGTAAAAGAAAATGAAGGGAAAATAAAAGATCTACAATCTTCAAGTAAAAAACAAACCAGCGCAATTGAGAAATACCAAAGTGAAATTGAAAAGAATAAATCTGAAATAAACAAACAGAAAATGGAGATAAACAAGCTAAAGGCTGAATTGAAAGAGAAAGAAAAAACTATAAAAAAATTGGAAAAGAATTTGGATCGTTCAAAGAGAACAATTAAAGATCTTGAATCTGAGGTTGACCTTGAGAGTGCTATCTCACAAGTGGAGAAAAAAAAGCAAACTGTAGCAAAAATTAGCGAATTAAAAAAATTAAGAGAGCGCGTTGACATATTAGAAGAAAATTTAGAATTAGAAAAACAGGAACACGCTGAATTACAAAAAAATTATAATGAATTAGAAAGTGCTTCCGATGCACAAGAAATGGTACAGCAGAAAAAAACTTATGAATCATACATTCTAACTTTACAAACGGAATTATATGATGTAAAACATAGATTGGAGGAATCTGAGAAACTTAGAACTGATCAAGAAGTACATATCGATCGTCTTGAGGCTTTAATGACTCAAGTTACAGCTGAATTGGAGCGACAGGAAGTAGTTACTCCCCAAGAATCCCAGCTAGAACGCCCTAAAACACTACGCGAGGAATTATTGGGGGAATTGAAAGAAAAACAAGCGGCACCACTTTTAGAACAAGAACCCCCGGCTCGTACAGAACAACCTATTGTTCAGAATGGTTTATTAGATAATCGTACCCTATCGCCCGTAGAAGCTGTGGATCAAGAACGGAATATCCAGCTAAACGAATTTTATAATGAACTTGTTAATCGTTTTAATGAGATAAAGGATATGGCCTTTGTAGGCTTTGATGGTGGACTTCATTTCCAAACAAGCTCATGGGATATTAAATCAGATATATTTAAATTAATTCAAGACTGGAAGGCTGAAGCCTCTGCTGTGTGGCTTAGTGATATGAAATTTGCTACCATTAAAGCAACTGATGAAATTTTGGTTGCTACCAATGTCCAAGGAAAAGGTCACTTGCTTTGTGCTGCACTTGATGAAAAGCTATTTATGATTTGCCAGATTGATATAAGCGGTGATGCCTTGCTTTTATACGAGGATCTTCAACAAATGCTCCCTCATCTTAAAAATATTTTTGATGCTTATGATCAAAAAAAGACTGAACTTCTCTAATTTTATCGTTTTCTAAACCTAAACATTTTAAAAGAAGTTTCTTAAAAGAAGTTCCTAGTAACTAGAAGAAGTGGAAAACTTGATTTGGAGTTTCTTTTTGATATTAACTGAATTGGTCAATTTCCAACCAACGGGAAAGGCAATCTATTCTCAAAAATTCGGACAACTGGATGATGATTCCCCCTTAATAACCAAGTTTATTTCATTTATCTCTACATTAGAAGATTATGATTCAGGCGATCGGCAAGTCGGAAAAATACAATTTGTTTATAGCGGATATAATGATCTGATTTTTGTAATGTGTTCTGACAGGAATGATGAAATAGTTCCCCTCGCTCAAGCACTTGAAAATATGAAAGTTTCCTTTGCTCAGAAATACTTTAGTTTGATTAAAGAAGGAAAAGATGATCCCGCCCTCTTCAGGGAGTTTAAAGCTGATGTCGACACAGCTGTATCTGGTATAGGCAAAACTGTCCCCGAATCCGCCCCTTCAAAACCCGCAGAGGAAGCCCCCCCTACGGAAAAGTCCCCTACAGCTGCTTCTAAAAAAGAAATTGTCAAAATCGCCTTTATCGGTGCTAAAAACGTAGGCAAAAGAACAATCTTGAATTTATTATTTACTGGGCCTGAGGGCGCTGGGGCGAGTGTTGAAGAATCTGAGATGAGCATGAAGAAAGGGCCTATCTCTGATAACTACAATGCGTTACTCCTCACAATGCCCAATGAAATGATTACTACCGGTAAAACCCAGTTTTTAAATAATACAGATATCGTAATTTTGGTCACGAGCTCTGTATTCAAAGACGTAATGGCTACCCGGAAAATATACGAAGAGGTTAAACCCACCCTTCCAAATGCCCGGTACGGTATAATCGCAAATAAACAAGATGTAACTGGGGCTGTCGAGCCAGATGCCATACGAAAAGTATATAACCTTCCTATTATTCCCTTGATCGCCATAGATTCCGCAAATTATGATATGCTTAAAATGTTTGTCATTGAACTGATAGAAGGCTCTTAATTAACCGTCTATCTTATGTTTAATTCAATAATTATTATGAAATTTTAATCTCAAATAACGACTCAAGAGAATTTATAGTGAATTTTTTTTCTAAAAACTTCTCTATTAACCAGACATTAGTTTTTGTATGGTGTGTTATTTCACTAGGCCTTATGATTGATGTTCCATGAGCCAAAGCCATAAAAGGTAATATTTGATCTGATAGAAATCTATCAACTGTTGCTTTCATCTTTACGATATCACAAAGATATTTAGCACATTCAGCGCCTATTTTTTCTGAAGGTTTTCCCTTTTCCCCAATAATGTCTGAACCTAAAATTACACCCGAGTTTGTTCTCAGCCAAAGACAAATTCCACTTCCAGGATTCATCGCTTCAACATATTTTTTATCAATCCATGGATTTATTCCTAATTTTTTATAAATCATACTTTTTGCTGCTTTTAACTGCCTTTTTGCAACATTTTTGTTCTTTAAATGAAAGCTCGCGATTGAAATTCCGCTAATTTCTGTAATCTCTCCAAATTTTTCTAATTTTATAGGATTTAGTTTTACTACGGGGTGAATTTGGAAAGTTACTCTTGCTCCACCCTTTGGATAAAATCCATGCTTGAGTATATTGATTTCAATGTTATAGCCCATGCTCTTTAATTGAGGAATCAAAATATTCTCCAAATAGGGTAGTGTTGGAGCCCATAAGCCAAAAGTCGCCCCACCATTAATCTGAATTTCAATTGGACCAGTTGCATGGATACACGCTAATTGCAGAATTTGTAAAATTAAACCGATACTACCAGCCGTCCCAATACCTATGTTATAAGTTCCTTCACTAATCTTTCCTGGAGTAAATAATATCTCAGTAGCTCCTATTTTCCCATTTTCTAAAATTCCATTTGAAATATTCGCAAGAGCTTGTAAACCAGCTAAATGCTGTGCCCGTAAGCCTTGTTTAGGCCTATTTTTTCTAATGTTAAAAATTTTCACTGGTTTCTTAGCTAAAACTGAGAAGGCACATGAAAGTCGAAGTATAGATCCTCCGCCCTCACCAAAGGAGCCATCAATTTCAATAAAGTTATCATCCATGATTAATCTCTTACCTGTAATCTTTTTTAATGTTTTTTCGTTTGAATTATCCATGGTGCTCGAAGAAACTGATTTGACTACATTTCAAAAAAAAGTTTTGGAATTGACAAAGAAAATTCCAAAAGGAAAAGTCGCCACTTACGGATTATTGGCTAAATTGCTCGGTGATGTTCATTTATCACGCGCCGTTGGGAATGCGCTGAATAAAAATCCCTTCCCAATTGTCGTTCCTTGTCACCGCGTCGTAAGGAGTGATGGCGCGGTTGGTGGGTTCGCAAAAGGCACTGAAGCAAAAGTCAAACTTCTTAAGGATGAAAAAGTTTTGGTACAAAATAACAGAATTAATCTTACAAAATATTTAGTTAGTGAAGAATTACTTAAAAAATAGCAGAATGATTTTTACTTCTTAAATATTTATAAGGTGAATGGCGGGAATTCCAACGGTGAATCGATTAGATATTGAATAAATTCATTAAAAGGCAACATTTTTTTTGAAGACTCAAACTGCATGCTCCGCCCCTTATACCTACCTTCACCTTTTTCGATTCCCCCTAATTCTAGCAGCTCAGTCAGTTTTACTCTGCTGTTATATATTCGGTAGTTTCCATCATACCACCAAACAAGGTCGAATTCCCGAGGAGTAGTTTCTTCTTCTATAATATCGAAGAGATTCGTAATATATTCCTTGAACCGCCAAGCAATGAAGACCACTCCAGATGGAGTCTTGTGGAGTGAAGGAACGCCTTCGAGCTTTGCCATCCATTCAGGTTGCGTGTATTTCAGTGGTCCAGTTATTTCAGGGGTAATCGGAGGAGATTTCTCTAAATTCTTCAAGTTCCACATGACTTCTTTAAGAAATTCGGGTATAATTAGGTCTTTGGGAGCTTTTTTGGACAGGCGAGTGAACTTTTTAACCCCATTCGGATACTCGATCTGCAGGTCATTACCCTCTCCATGAACTTGATATGCCTCAGGAGCAAGATGGAACGTTTTTTTAGTATAATTAAAAAAGAATTTCGGTTTTCCCTCGATTACATCCAGAAATAATTGTGCTAATGCGGGTTTTATTTGTTTTACATCAACGAGATCTGGTATATCTTGGGTTCAAGCGCCTGTCCTCGTCAAAAGAATACAAGAATGGGTTTCCTTGGCAATCATAAAGAGCTGAACGAGGAGGTGGCGACCTTTTTCTGACTGAATGTACTAATCATGAAATACTAGTAAGGATGACTTTAAAGGATGTCTGCTCAATTTCTTTTTGAGCCGCTGCGGATATTTCTTATGTAGCACTAATTTGATTATCCCAATAGCCGCAAGGCTCACCCCTCCGATAATCCCCACGAGGAGGAGGATTTGCCCAAGCAGGGGGCTGGTCGGGTCGAGGGGATTTGAACCACCCGCGACCTCAGCGCCATCGGTGATCCCATCCCCATCTGTATCGGGATTGAAGAGATCGGTACCATAGGTATGCAGTTCCGCGGCGTTGGACAACCCATCGGTATCGTAGTCCGCCGTATTCGCTAAGAGATACACGGTCGTATTTTGGGAGGTCCCATTGTTCCCTGCACTATCGACCGCCCGGTAATACAGGGTATGGGGACCATTTACACCCCCTGCGAGGGAAAAATTCGCCCCCGTCAGCCACTCGCTCCAATCAATTTTAAACTGCTACGAGCTAATACCCCCCCCAACATCCGGTCCCCCCCAGAGCTCGAATAAAGTATTCTCTAAGACGAAATTCGGGGGATACGGATAAGTTATGTTTAGGTTGCACGGGTCCGGGGGGATGCCATCCCCCACGGTCAGCCAGCGCGTCCGCGCCATGGCGGAATAGTTGGCTCCCCCGGGGTACCACGCGGTCACGTTATACACCCCCAATTGGTTGAACTGCGACACAGTCACCAGCGGCGCGGGCCCTGAATCCAATAATGACTCATTTACGTAGAGATAGACCGTGTCGCCCAAGGGGACGGTGATGGTGAGGTTGCAATACCATGTCCCATTGGTCTGGTAGTTGGCAGGCGTGCCATTGAGCAGGAGGTCAAGATTTGGGGCTGCTTTGGTAATAATATACGGCTTCAGGAACGTGGCATTCCAGATGTTGGACGTATCGTTGAAGAACCACCGGTACTGGTAGGAACCTGCTCCTAGATCAACGAACTCGTAATAATACTCATCCCCCTCTTGTGTGCTCACGGTGAAGTTCGTACCATTCCACTCCAAAAACACGGTGCCCAGTCCCACATCGTCGGTGATCGTGAGATTAAATTGGTACCGCTGGGTTGCCGTATAATTCTGCGGGGAACTGCGCCCCTCTACCGCATTGGAATACTGTGGGGGTTGCGTATCGGGTAACTGCACGATCACGCTCTCACAGTTCGAGAGGGAGCTGTTGTGGGTGGCGTTACCCGCCATCACCGCGTAGTAATAGGTGCCACTTAGCAGCCCCGGATCGGTGTAATTCGTCAGGGATGTCGATCCAATAGTGGACCTGCCACCTATGGCGGTAAATGGGGAGAGATCCCGATAGATATAATACAGGGTGACATTCGCCACTGCACTCCAATTCAACTCAATGGTCCCATCCAAGTCGGGATTGGGGAGAATTGGCTCTAGAACAGGACCATTTAAGAGCCAGACCGTCTTCTTATAGAAGATATCATAGTCGGTGCCCGCTCCCAGATAGTTTGTCGTATCTTCCCACGCGATGTGGACGATTCCCGTTCCATCCACGGCGATCGTGGGTTTCGAAGAAATACCCGTGCTCTCTGTAGAGACGACTTCTGTAGAGGTCCAATTCCCTGTAGTGGCGTTCCAATATTTGTAGACAATGGTAATAAAGTCACTCCAAGCGACATGCACGTTTCCCTCGTGATCGGTTGTGAGAGCGGGTTCGCTCGAGTGGCTTACACTTTCTGTGGAAACTACCTCCGTTATAGTCCAGTTCCCTGTGGTGGCATTCCGCCGTTTATAGAAAATATCATCATCGGAGCCTGAGCCGCCATACGTACCTACCTGCCAATAAACCATATGGAGATGCCCTCCTTTGTCAACTGCGATCTCTGCTAACCTAGTATCAAACGTGCTTGATTCCGTCGTGATCAGCTCGGCGGCGCTCCACGTTGCATCGGTCGCGTTCCTATATTTATAAAATATGTTATTATATCCACCGAACGATTCCTTCCAGACCACATGCACGGTCCCGTTGGAATCTGCGGCCAAGGCGGGTTGTTGCGAACCGCTAGTGCTCTCTGCAGTGACCACTTGAGGCATCGTCCACGTATCGGTCGTGGTGTTCCAACATCCATAGAAAAGATCCCAATCCGACCCAGAATCGTTATAATCCGTCATGTCTTTCCAGACCGCGTGCACATTGCCGTGCGCATCTGTTGCAATTTGTGGATCGACAGAATTACCCGAGCTCACGTTGGAAACCACCGCCGTCGGGGTCCAGGTGCCGGTCGTCGCATTCCACCGCTCATAGAAGATATCATCGTCTGTTCCAGCGCTACTGTAGTTTGTATTATCCGCCCACGCTACATGCACGTGCCCGTCCGCGTCTACCGCAATTACTGGAATATAAGAAGTGCCGTTATGCTCGAAAGAGACCACCTCGACAGGCATCCACGCGCCTGTGGTGGCGTTCCAAACCCGATAGAAAATGTCAGGCTCCGTACCTGCCCCCTCATAATCGGCATGGTCATACCACACAAGATGCACGTTACCTGTGTGATCCGTCGCAATCTTAGGAGTAAAGCCAGTATCACTTTCATTAAAGACCACCTCGGTTATTGTCCACCCCCTCTCAATCGCTCTGGTCTCAAAATATTGTAGAGCGTCAGGTACCTTTTCAGTTTTAAAGTTCTCAGGGGTAGGAGGCGATATACCACTAGTCAAGACTATAAAGGAAAGAACTACAATTGATAAGAGAAATGAAAGTGTTTTTAGCTTATTCCCATTCATCTTAAATTGACCTGATGACCTTATCGTAGTTTATAAAAAATATCAACTTGAAATATTTATGATGAACAAGGTCCCTTAGTTGTAGTGTATACAATTTCCTTCCAAATATAATTTTACCGAGTGACGCTATACAATCACATTTTCATCTCCAATTTCCATAACAAATTTCTAAATACTCTCCAATAGTTTCACTTAACTCTCACTTCAAGTACTTTAACTAGTAGGGGATTTTCGGAGATTTCTGTCAAGTTTGGAGGAAGGGCGGTTCCTTAAAAAAGAAATGGGCTTCAAGAAAATTTACAGTAAAGTCCTCCTCATAGAAATCGATAATTTAATTAAAAATTTAGCTCATATCTAGTTTTCTTCCATCAGACCTTTTTGGATCACTTTTTATGAGGTCTCTGATGAATTTATATATGAACACCTCTTTAGAATTTACTCTACTTTAATAAAAGTGAAAGGGAATACAAATGAAGTTTAGAAAGAAAAATCCATTACTCACAACATTTATAACAGCATTTATAACGTCTATGCTAATTCTGCCGGTGGTAGGAACTGATACACAAAGGATTGAAACGTCGGTTACTTTCCATGCAAAAGATGGGAAAATATACACCAATTATGATATAAAATTCGGTAATACTACAACCTATACAAATGATACGTTCAAGGGTTATTTGTATATTTGGAACGGATCGCAGGTAACCTTTAACAATTGCCTCTTTCTGAATGACGATGATTTCTTGATTTATGATTCCGCGATCGTCACCTTTCTCAACAACTGCACCTTCGATTTGACTTACACATTCAAAATCTATGACAACGCCACGGCTAGCTTTGACAATGCGAGTCTGGCCTCCAACTCCGCCTTCGAGATCTATAATGCCACGACCGCGTTCGAGAATTCTACCCTTGAATTAACATCCTTGGACATTTACGAAACGGCAAATGTCACTTTTAGTAATAGCTGCACCTTCGACCTGAGTGCGGCGTTCAAGATCTACGGCGGGGCGAACGTGACGATGGCGGATGTGAGTATGGACTCCACGTCCTCCCTCGAGATCTCTAACGCCATAGTTGACATTGACACCGCGACCTTCGATATAAAAACATGGGATATTTCCGATTCGGCGAATGTCACGGTCAGTTCGAGCTTTGTTAAAACCACAGCAGGGTTGTCGTCGGTTTCCCTCCGCATTCGGACGACGGCGAATTCCACCCAGTTCAGCGGCTGTAGTTTTAGTCTATCAGGTGCGAGTGACAGGGCTCTAGAGATAGATGGGTCGGCGAAGACAATTTTCAACGACTGTTTCATCAATTCGAGCGCAATCAGAATTAACGGAAGTGTCACAGTCGATTTTATTAACAGTAGAATAAATTTAACAACAATCTTCGATGGGAATGAGGAGAATCTCAATAACATCCACGATCTCGTATTTACGGGACGTTCTAACGTCAGAATTATTCATACAAATGTGACTTCCAAGTATTCATATTTCGATCTCAAGAATCAATCGAATCTTCGGATCTGTGATGATTCCGTCGTAAATGTGACGTCCATTTTTAGGATCATGGGAAATGTCTCGCTCACGATTGAGAATTCCATAGTAAATCCAGGTGCGCTTATGATTGTGAATGATGAACATTATCAGAAGGGATTTAATTCGAGAAATGCGACCCTGATAGTCACTAACGGCGCCACCGTGAATGGGCCGATCGTAAATATTGGCAATGGCACCAGTGTGACCATTCAAGATTCCGAAATCGAGACGCTGACCGAGACCCTCTGGGTGCGAGGCCCTAGCAATGTCACGATGTATAATAATATTATTACCATCGGTAATAATGCGACGGATTATTGGATTAAGAAACCTACCGTAACCGGAAATAGTACCTTTGCCCAAAACCAAACCGTTATCATGGCTTATGAGGGGGTGGAAATCCATGTCAATTCGTCCCAGATCTACCTTATTGTCGCGGCTTGGAACTCAAATGTCACCGTTTTTAATTCCACTGTGACGAGTGTCCTCCAAGCCTCTGATAATTCCACCATGGAGGTGAATGAAACCACCATCTCAGGGGATGATGCGCTGGCTTGGGTATATGGATCGGTCGGAGGTGGATTGGGTTACTACCTTAACGAAGATCATAGTTGGTGCTTTGATTCAGCGATTGATCTGGTGGAGTGCGAGATTACAGGAACTCTTTTCATTCTAGAAAACATCACCGCCACCTTCACAAACTCAAGCTTCACCTTAAGTTCCTTGGAAACCAACGGCACGAGCAGCAGTTCGTTTACGGGGTGCAATTTTACGATCATAGGCACCATACCGCAAGAACCGCTCCACCTCCATACGGCGGGGAGTGCTAACTTCACTGAATGTCATTTCCTTGAAGTCGCGAGCCCAGATCCCTCTAAC
>JAEOSY010000072.1 GCA_016840125.1 Candidatus Helarchaeota archaeon
CTTTTTTGATTGGTTTTATAATCGAGTAATTGGAGACGAAGATATCAATGTACCTCTCAATTTTCTTAGGGTGAAGGGATGGGAAAAAATTCTGAACTCACATGGATTTGATATTATTGAAACTAACTATCTTGGAATCAATGAACCTCTTGTACCAGAACATCAAATATTAATTATCGCTGATCATATTAATTAAGTGAAAGTTATAATCGACTAATTCCATGTTCTCCTTCGCCGATGGGTTCAGCTTCAGCTACGAAAAGGAAATAAATTTGAATAAAAGTAATACAATTTGATATAAGTATGAGTCAGTTTTTCGGGGAGAAACTATACCGAATTGGAAAAGCCTCTCAACAACTGGGGGTTTCCATCCAAACTGTTCGAAATTGGATCTATTCTGGAAAGGTCCAAACCTTACGAACTGCTGGGGGCGAACATCGGATTCCTGAATCCGAGATTCGACGCATTTTAGGGATTCCAGCTCCTAAAAGACAAACTGTTATTTATTCCCGCGTGTCAAGCTATGGCCAAAAAGCGGATCTGGAAACGCAAGACCGACTTCTGGAACAGTTCGCTGTTGAAAATGGCTACACTAATCTCGTCAAATTCCGCGATATTGCCAGTGGGCTCAACCCAAAAAGACGGGGATTGCGGAAGATCTTTAAGCTAATAAATGCGAATCAGATCGACACCATCATCGTCAATTATAAGGATCGCTTAACTCGCTTCGGGTTTGAATACCTTGAATCCTATTTTAATTCACACGGCGCTAAAGTTTTGGTCTTAAATCAAGAAGCAGTTCAAGATCCTCAGAAAGAGTTAGTTGATGACCTGATTGCGATTGTCGCCTCCTTCTCTGGGAAAATTTATGACTTGAGGAGTCATAAAGCAAAGAAGATCGTGCAAAGTATAAAAACGAGAGGTCCAACCTGAGTAAGAAGTCATGAAGCTTCTTTGCTCTTCAGTACAAATCTGGGTGATATAAGATACTCTTTCTCCTTTTTGCCATTCTGAGAGAAGAGGGGGACTGGATACGGAAGCGCAATTTGCGCAAATTGGACATTTGCGCATTTCTTCACCATAGGTTTATAATGAACCGAGATTATAAATGTAATAATTGAATTTGTGGGTTACTCTTGAAAGTATTGAACTGACCCCTTCTTCCTTTGGATTGAAAGAACGCGTGAGTCGAGGAGTGCGTTGAAAACTATCAAGACGGTGAAGGTCACATCGGTCCGACTGACCAAATGCAAGTACGAGCGGATTCGTGATACCCTTGCCTGCTTCAAGGAATCGGTCAATTTTTTAATTGCGAACTGCATTGACAATCCTCTGTTCCAGCGAGTATCCAAGAAAGGGAACACCTATTATAATTATTCCTCCTATCCCACCATTCGCAAGAGCTTTTACTTCCCCTGGAAAGCAAAGTTTCCCCAGCTCCACACCCATTACTGCCATTCCGCCGCCCGCATCACGAAGGAGATTCTCAAGTCATGGAATTCGTGGTGTATCAAGAAGCATCGCCGCCTCCCCAATCCCACCTACAAGAAGACCTCCATGCGGTTAGAGGAATGCCTCTGCTACTTGGAGGGGAATTATGTCGTGCTGGTCATCGAGCCGCGCAGCAAGTTGTACATTCCCTTTCAGCCAACCCCCCATTTTAAACAGCTGAAAACGCCGAAGCACGGCGAAATCGCATTACAATTGAATTCAAATCGCACGGTGGATATTTTCATTCCGTTTTCCCAAGAGGTGCAATCGCGCGAAGTGAAATCCCTCCTGTTCATTGATATAAATGAGCGCAGTGCGGACTTCTTGCTGGTAAATGAGGTCACCGCCCAGATCCAGTCGTTAGATACTTCCCAACTTTCAACCACGCATTTCACCTATTCCCTCAAGCGCCGCAACATTGCCCAAAAGATCGCCCAAAACGCGAAGCATCAACCACAGAAACGCAAGGAACTCCTCGATAAATATGGAAAACGAGAACGGCATAAGACTGCCAATCTGATGCACGCTGTCACCAATGAGATCGCCGAATTGGTCGAAGCTAACGAAGCTTTAGTTGTTCTCGAAGATTTAACGGACATTCGCCAATCTTGCGTGCGCCAAAAGAACCTGAAACCCCGCCACCAGAAGAAATCGAAGCGGATGCGGCGCCGCTTGAACCGCTGGAATTTTCGGCAGTTTCAAACTTATTTGGAATATAAGGTCAAAGCGACGGGGTATCCCGTCAAGTACATCAACCCACGATACACCTCCCAAATCTGCCTACATTGTGGCAAGCACACGAAGTGCTGGGGGCACACCTTCACCTGCAAGCATTGCGGGTTCACCATAGGACGCCACGTCCTCGCCACGCTGAATATCGGGGAGGTCTTCTTGAAAACTCAGAATGTAGCGAGGTCCGATCCCGCTGAAAGGTCTCGGATGACGATGATGGAGCGAGCGGTTCGTAACTGCAAGGAGACCATTATCCGAGAGGCAAGTCAAGATCACGAAATTATTGGAATTTATCCACTTTTATTGACTTGACAGATCGGTCATAGCTAATCATTTATTTAAAATTAATAGTACCCAAAAATTGGGGAATAATCTCCTTTGTGAGAAGGTGAGTCTGTTTCAAATGAAAAGGGCGTTTAATTTGCAATAATATTACGTATAAAGTAGCAAATTCTGCAGAGGTATTTATAGATGCTTTCATCTAATGATTGGTTGAAATTACAAATGATTTTTTGTGGATTCGTTATTAACAACTTACTATACAGGGTTTCGAAACAGCTACGAAAAGGGAATAAAAGTCAATAAATTTCCATAAAACTGCTATTGGACTCAATAGCATAATTCGTCAAAATTAGTTTTTGATGAAAAAAAGTAAATTATATAAAAGTTAAGAATGCAATTTTGGAGTTGGAACTTCAATCTCTTCGTCTTTGGTTATTGCCTGCGCCATTAAGAGTTCTTTCTCAACGCGAGACCGGTGGATGCTGTTCATGGGACAAAAGGGAATAGCCATGACTTGGTTTGTCTTTGGGTCAATATAGCCATAATGAACGAGACAGCGAGAAGTGCGTTCAACATCTAGGTTGTAGGGATCTTGGAAGTGCATGCAGGCAACGAGTAAATTATCCCCTTCTATTAGGTATTTCGCTGAGGATTCGCGTGAACTATTGATCATCGTATTAAGAAAGAGGCGAGTGCGTTTTACAGCATTCCCCACTCCATCAATCAAGGGGTTCTTCAACGTGGTGAGGAGTTCCGCTGCAAACTGAGCTTTGTCCGCAGTTTCTTCACCCTTATCCATTAAATTGCCAAGCGTTCTAGTAATCGGACCAAAATTAAAGACCTCTTTGTATTTTTGCTTGTTTTTTTTCTTCAAAAGTCTTTTATACCATTTATCGCTAAGCTTGATGAATTTTGGAACATTAAAAAGCTGAGTCATATCCCGAACCTGCCCAGTCTTACGGTCGTAAAAGACAAAGGAGCCATAACCACAGATGCTGTTGCAGGTGAGTTCCAACACATCGGGAGTCCCATTCAACCACGAACTGACCTTGGCGAACTTGGCCAATGCAATCATCGGATACATCCACGGTATCCTGCCGTTTGTGTGTTTATTCAGCGCATCCATGACATGTGATGAAGTATAACGCTGTTCAAAAAGTTTCTCCTCGTTAAATCGCCCACAAAGTGCGATGGGCTGGTAGGAGATCGTGTTCACCACATCGATGTTTTCCAAGGCGTAATCGTATATTTTAGTAACGTGATCATCATTTACACCTTTTACAATAGTTGGTGTCAGGACGATGTTTGGGAATTTCAACTCGCGGCAGTTCTCAATCACTTTCTGCTTGAAATGCCAAATATCAGCCCCACGGGTTTTCTTATACACTTCTGCATCCACACCATCAAATTGTAGATACATCGTATTCATACCTGCGTTAATACATTCCTCAAGATAATCAATATTTGCAAACTTGATCCCGTTTGTCGCCACTTGGAGTTGAGCGTAGCCTAGATCCCAAGCCATTTTAAGGATTTCAGGGAAGTCCTCGCGCATGGTGGGCTCGCCTCCACTGAACATAGCACAAACTGGCGGTTGGGGTTTAATTTGGCGGAAATGGGTATATACCCTGCGTAAATCCTCAAAGGAGGGCTCGATATTCTTTCCGGTTTCCGTAAGAGCATTTGCAAAGCAGACCGGACATTTTAAGTTACAGCGGTAGGTAATATCCGCGATTGCAATCGCAGGTGCGGACTTATGGTGTTCGCAAATCCCACAATCATGAGGGCAACCCTTCTCTACTTGCTTTTGCGGGTTGCACATCTTCGCTTCAGAGTCGAACGTAAATTGTTGAATCCATCTGAAGTGCTTAGGATTGATTGATACAAGATCCTTAAAATCCCCGTGTTCCTTACAGGTCTTAACCATCCAAACTTGATCATCGTCTTCCACATAATCTGCTTTAATGACAGCTAAGCATTCAGGGCACACGCTTCTGGTTGATTGAATAATATGCATTTCTTTCACATCTCAAAAATAAATTGAATACTATTTGAGTTGGATTGAATTCTAACCTATAAAAACTCTTTTTATAATGTTTATGTAATATTTTTCAAACCTAAATTATTTTAAAAAAGAAAATATTATAGTTGAAAAAATGAAAACCAACACAAAATCACTAGCTTTTTGCTGAAGAAATGATTCGTGAGTAAATTAAGCATAATATGGGTAAGGTTTTACAGATGTTGAATATTAAAGAAGAATTTATAGACGAAGTCAGCAAAATTCTAATTATTAAAGAAAAAATATAAATAGATTAACTAAAATTTCGTCCCAAAAAAGGTGAAGGATTCAGGAGCGTAACAAATTTAAAATTAAATTCTCTAATTAACCACTTAATCTCTAAATGATCAGGTGCTACATGACACCCTAAGCTAAGTTATAAAGAAAATATCTTGATAACACTGATAATTTAATATACAAGAAACACCTATACAATAATAAGGAAACTTATTTTACGGGGTATTTTTTGACATCGCGAGCCACCGAACTAGATAACGGAAATGCCATCGTAAGCTTCGACGGAATGATCAAAGAATCGAAAGAATTCATTAATGTGTTAGATTATGGACTAACGCTCTTATCTCCAGAACATATCGAGCTGAAGCAGCAGATAATCGGCTTATTAATAAAGAAAACGCGGACGCTGGAGAAATTGATGGAGTTCGGGACAAAGCATGCCGTGCAGAGCAGTTTATATGACTTGGAGAGGGGTGGGTTCATTAATCGGCATATAAAAGAGAATATCTATAGTTATTCCTTTAATCGAACAAAAATCCTTTTTAAAATTAAACGGGATTTAGAAACGAATTTTGCACAACTAAAGAAAGAAAAGGATTATTACACCTCGAATGACTGTCTATTTTTATGTACCACCTGTAAGCAGTCCTATGATTATATGAAAGCCATGGAAAGTGGGTTCATGTGCTGCAACATTCACCTGAAAAATTTTGATTCGACTCAAGAAGTCCAGAAGATCATGGAAGCCATGAGCTACCTGCAAGGGAAATTGGATTCCTACGCCAAGTTGTGAGAAATTCCCAATTTTTTAATTTTAAAAGAGGTTCACTTAACTTTTTTCTTAAAATTGTATCAAACCTTACTATAAATGATAAATTTTTAAAGGGGAATTAGAGAAGTTAATTCAATTTAATAATCATACCTTATTGTTTTCCTGATTCATGAAAGAGATTAGAACGGCGGGAAAGTGTATGCAAAAGAAACTAGCTTTAAAAGGGATATTTTTAATCTTTATGTTACTAATTCCTTCAAATCTTTTAAGTATTTATGCATTTAATCTCGTTAAGAAGGATAGTAATTCGGAGGCTATTGATTTTGACGAGTTCGGGAATCTTGCGTACCAAGTGATGATTACCGATACCGATTCTACACTTATCCCAAGTACCCAGGACCTCGATATTTCGACAGTTGAGGTGGACGATAATGAAAGTGCGGTATTTTTTCGATTAACCGTTGCGGGGTCGATTGTTTCATCTATTTTCTATCAGTACGAAATATCTCTAGATTATGATCATGATGGTTTTGAGGACCATTCGGTAAGCATGAATTGGGGAAATTATTATTGGGATTCATCTATTGCGGTTACTGGAAGTTTCTCAGGAGCTTCTGTTGAATGGGTCGTCCCAAAAACAATAGAAATTGATTCAAATTTTACAGTCGCAGCCTCCACCTTTAATATTTTCGTAGAAGATGAAGCCCCTGGTGATGGTGGTGAATGGAGTTCGCCATATTTGTGGAACTTCGGAGAAGGGTTAGTAGAACCGTTTATCACCGGTTCCTGTTCGGATTTTGGCTTAGATAATGCAGGTGATAGCCACTTTGAGTACCTAGTTGTCGACGTTGAAGTGAATATCACTATTGCCGGGAATTATAACTTATCCATTTCGGGATTAATGGATCCTAATTTCAATTTAATAAATGTAGAGAACGAAACAAACGCCGGTTATTTAACTGAAGGGATTTATAATATCTCAGTCTTTCTTCCAGGAACGCAAATCTATTTTTCCCAACTAAATGGCCCGTATTCAATTATGTCAGCTGATTTAGAGGGGGATATACATAGTAGTTCTAGAGGTTGGTTCTATAACACCTCTGCTTATAACTATACGCAGTTTAATATAGCCCCTATATTTTTAACTGGGTCATATTCAGATTACGGAGTTAATATGGATGCAGATCAAGCGTTTGAGTATTTAGCAGTTGAGATTGAGGTGAATGTAACTGCTGCTGAGAATTATACTGTCAGCATAAGCATGTTGACGAACCAAACGGATTTCATTTTTACATGGAATACTACAGATGCGGGTTATTTGAGCCAAGGAATACATAATGTAACAGTTTTCTTACCAGGAAATGATATTTTTGTATCCCATATTGATGGTCCTTATACCCTTTTTTATTTACAAGTGCAAAGTGTTTCGTTCCAAGGAGTAAAATACGATGCATATAGCACATCAGCTTATGAATGGGGGCAATTTGGTGTTCTTTCAGCTTATTTTTTAGACATGTACTATGAATCCGTTTTAGATACTGATGGTAATGGACGTTACAACTATTTAATCTTCAATGTAACAGTGAATATTACGATTGCGGGGGATTTCACAATAGCTATTGTAAATTTGAAGGATATTGCTAGCAATATGGTCTATACAGGAAATTCAACGGACGTTACCTTAGGAATTGGGATTCACAATGTAAGTATCTACATTCCAGGCGACGAAATTTTTGAATCGAGATCATACGGTCCTTACACAATCCATTATCTTTATGTGGAGGATTCGAGCTTTGTCATTATGGACTGGAGGTACGGGCCTTACACCACAAATAATGCTTATTCATATGATGATTTTGAATATCCACCTGATTTTCAACCATTATATCTAGATGTTTCTCCAGATTCGACCACTCTTAGTTTCGGAGGGGAAGAAACATTCACTATCGAACTAGATAACCAACAAGCCTATTCAGATATTGCCAACATCACCATTGCAGGCCTACCCATCGCATGGTATTCGGTTATTGAATCCCATTCTTTGAATCCTTATGGTTATAAAACTGTTCCCTTTTTAGTTTCAATTCCGGATGTCGGAGCAACCCCAGGAATTTATAATGTAACAGTTACAGCTCTGTCCGATAATTTCAATACGACAATTAATTCAACTATATCACTCACAGTGTCGGCTAATCCCGTGATATGGGACCTTGTACCGGAGGATGGAATTTATCTAGCATCAAATAAAACAGTGGTATCATGGAAGACATCCAGTAATTGTTCGACGGAGGTTTACATTAGGAAACTTGCTGGAATCTATACTCAATACACAGGAGAATATAGCTACGAACATGTTGTCACGATCGAGGGATTAGATAACGACTCGGAGTACGAATTTTACGTTTCCAGCCTTTCAACGGCAGGTTACCGAACAAATAGTTCAGTTAGGAGTATTTATACCGATGATGCGGTTGGGTTTACCCTTGGAATATATGAATTCACGATTGATAGGGATTATTATCAACAGTGTAGTATTTCGGTCATTAATCGAGATAATGAGCCACACGAGTTCCTGATAACACTTATTGAAGTGCCTGAAGACTTAGCAGTAAATTTTATTGGTGCGGGTTCGCAAGATCAGCATGTTTTATTGTATCCGGGCGAGACTTCAAACGCCTATCTTTCAATTCATGCTCAAGATGCACAATCTATGAACTACACGTTGCTCGTGAATTTAACGAACCTAGGATCGGTACAAATAACTGACTTCGCAGAGATTCGAATCAACGTAACGTTTCCGACGGTTAATCTTACAATCGAGGAAATTGATATCGACCCAGCAACCTTAACGAAAACTATCAAAATAACAAACATTGGTGATATGGTTTCCGATCTATCAGTCTCTCTTAGTGAGGAGTTAGAAAGTTTTGTAATCTTAAACCCAAAGATAGAACAAATAAGACTCGGGACATTTGACAGCGTCACTTTTGATGCGATCCCACGGTTGTGGGAAGGATTTAGGAATGCAAGTGGCTCAATAATAGCCAAAGCGGCAACGGTTGAGCAAATTAAAGATGTGAATTTTACAGTGCCCTCTGGGCAATACGTTTTTGATGTAATATATCCCAATATTACAGTGCAGTTCAACAAAGACTTTGATCAAGATAATATCACTAATACAAATCCACTCAATAACTCTTTCATCGATTCATATCAATTTGATAATGAAACAATGTGTGGCATTTATGTGGCTGTGGATGTTCAAAGAGGGGAGGCACCTATCTATGATGCTGAAGTCATTCTCAAAGTTTGGAATAATGAATCCGAAACGGAATTAAGTGGAATTAGTGACGTGCATGGACACGTTATCTTTTCGTTCCATGATTCTATCGATAATTACTCTTATAGAGTTGAGCTTCCTGATTATAATCGATTCACTGAAATCCGACAATTCAGAGCGAATTCAACTCCAAAGTTCAATGGGTCGGTAACTGGAATTCAATGGGTAAATGTTTCTGATTCAGACTCATATTATAACTTGACTGCTACAATTCCGGGTATGATGGAGTTAGATAATTCACCCTTCATGTTTTATGCTAATTTAAATGTATCAGTGGATGTAAACTCTAGTGCAATACTCTTATTAAGACCATTTATCGAAGGAGCGTCTGAAGATACATTGAGACTGATTCAGGGTAGTCATTCAGTTGATATAGAAGGGACCTTAAATGGTAATCTTTTATCTTTTTCTACCGAATATGTTCCTTCGGGTATTTATAATGCCAGCATTTTGATTATCCACCCTACCGAAGTGAATATGACGATCTTTCCGCAGGCGTTATCATCATCAATAACGTTAAACGTTACGGATAATTATTTAGATACTCAGCTTAGCTTTCAATATCAAACCCCGATCTCTGTCAATTCAACACACTTCGATCTTATGAATCTCCAACAGCAATCTCAGATTGTGGATCCCCGAAAAGCAATTAATCTCGAGAAAATTGAATCCAATACCACTCATTTTACTTTCACTTATTACATCTGTGCCAATCAATCGATGAGTGATGACGTGATCATAACGGTGCGATATCAGAATGGTACCTTATTTTCGAATAATACAATACCCGTTAATCTTCAAGCAGATATCAAGGAGTATCTAGTTGTAGAACTTCCGATATATGACGGAAATGGGACTCGAATTGAGGGCTATAATATTACAGTCAAAGCGGTTGATATTGCAATAACTGCCACCTTGGTAATTCTTGTAATTGTGGGAGCGGGTTTGAGTGTGGGGTCTAATGTTGCTCCCCCGGGCTGGTCTCATGGAATTGGGGTAGTCAAAGCAGGGGCGGGCATGTACAACCCCGTCATTGGAATTTCATCGGCAGTAACGGATTTAGGATTTATCACTTATGACTTTATTAAAAATGGTTATAGCAATAAAGGAGCAATTAATGGTGGTATGAGTGGCGGGTCAGTTGCATTTGGAGCAATGAATCCAACAGGACTTGGATCTACAATGTTAGGAGGGTTTGGATTAGGTTGGGCAATCGCCGATTTCCTAGATTGGTTGTCAGGTTCGGACTCAAGTAAGGAAGGGGGGGCGTATTCAAATGAAATGAGTTTTGGGACGTGTATTAATGTCGCACCCCTTTCGGGGGACTTCGATACTGATTCTGGACTTCAATTCCAAGGACCTGGTGGACAAAATGTTGAAAGTGTTGAGGTAACAGTAGAATTTCCGCGAGATTCTCCAGATTGGTATGAGCCTTTTGATACGGTGATCGAACTCAATGGACAAGAAATTGGCAACATCCCAAGTGCCGTACCAGAGGGTTATTACACCTTTCCAGCCAACCCCGGACTCCTGAATTTCGCAAAAAATGGTACGGTCCAAAATAACCTCAAATTGGATGTTATTGGGATGAATAGGGGATTCTATGTCCCTCTAAAGGGTTTCACTATTGATATTATTTTCCATGCGTTAAATAAGTCAATCATTGCAGAAAATCGTTCGGAGGCATATGTAATTGCGGATACGATGAATCTTCTACATCCTTACCGAACTGACCTTGGGATTCATGCAATGGACCTCGATTTCGACCAAGGCACTTTTAAAGTAGGACAAAATGTCTCTTTCAACGTCACGATTCATAATATAGGGAGTCTGGATACTTATGGAGTTCCAATTCAAGTTATTGTGAATAATACAGTTATAAAAAACGCTACTATTGTTGATTTACAAGCATTTTCGAGTGAAATTATTAGTGGCACTTGGACAGTTATAGAAGGTGTTCACGAGTTTAATATTTCCATCGATACTGAACAAAAGCTTCAGGATTCAGATTATTCTAATAATGATGCCCTGTTATCAGTTTACTTCGATGATCTTGTCCCTCCAAATATTAGCAATCCAACTCCTACTAATCAATCTATCATTTTCAGTAAGAGACCCTACATTATCGCTGATCTTTCAGACGCTGCAAGCGGAATAAATCTCTGGTCGAAAACAATGATTTTGAATGATTCGGACATAACAGATGATGTTTGGATGAGTTCACGACGTATTTTCTACCAACCAAATCTACCATTGGACAGTGGAACCTACACCGTATACGTGTATGTTGAAGATAAGTGTGGGAACAATAATAGCTTGACTTGGTCATTCAGGATAGCGGAGGATCCCGTATTGAATACCATCCTACCAAATCCCGATGCTGATGGGCAAATTTACCTCGCCTGGAATAATGTCACCGGGGCAACAAAATATTACATCTATCGAGATACAGTACCCATCAATGATGTTAGTGGATTAACACCCATAGCGACAGAAAATGATAGTGATTACACAGATTTTGTTTCTACAAACGGAATTTACCATTATGCTATTGTGGCAACTAATAATGAAGAAAATAGTTCGATTTCCAACTGCGAAAATGTGACCGTAAACATCTCAGCACCGCCCGATGATGGCATCCCAGGTTTTCCATGGATGTTTACACTAATGGGATTAATTATTGGGGTAGTTGTGATGAGAGAAATTATGCGAAAGCAACGAAAAAGATGGTAAACGAAGAGAATTTCTCATTTCCTTTATTTGAAAGGTTTTATAATCCTAATTTAAGAGAATACGCATATATTCTGATTTACAAAAGTAAAGAAGGAAATTTATACCACCTAAAAAGTAATAAAATAATTAGGAAAACGTAAAAAATACAGGAGATAGCGTGAAACTATGCCACCGATTATTTTTGATGTAGGAAGTTATAGCCTGAGAGTCGGATTCAGCGGAGAATATGCCCCGCGATTCGATATACCACTTATTTCGGGAAGTATTAGACAGAATATCGATTTTATGACTAAAAAGCGGATTTTCGACCAGTTAGGCATGCGGAGATTTAAAGAAGAATACTTTTTTGGGCATGAAGCTCTTTATTTACGAAATTACTTAGATATCCAATGGTTATACGATGGCAGAAACATCCTAGATGAATTTTTCATGGATAAAATAGTGGAATATACAACAGAATTATTGAAAAAACCGTTAACAAACGAAAGTGTGTTAATTTCCCAGCCTTTTCATTCAAATGTTGTCACACAACTGGGAACGAAGCTCCTTGCTAATTTGAGTGCGTATGATATCATCCCAGTGTTTCAGCCCTTATTGAATTTGCTTGCATACGGAGTTAGAACGGGTTTAGTCGTCGATATCGGCCATTCTCTTACGCAAATTACCCCGGTCGTCAATGGGCAAATTCTTGTCGATGGGGTACAGGTGGTCGATCAGGGGGGAAAAGACATTACAACCATATTACAGGGGTTATTGTTGGAGAGTGGTGCTCTTGAGGGGCTTCAGGAGTCCGCGATTCTTTCAACAGAAGCAGTGGCGGAGATGATAAAGGAAGTATATTGTTATGTGAGTCGAAATCCAGCTGATGAGTTAGAAGATCCGCGAAAG
Source organism: Candidatus Helarchaeota archaeon (assembly GCA_016840125.1). The sequence continues at coordinate 12,538 of JAEOSY010000072.1, forward strand.
AGGGGGAGCACTGTTAAATTTCCGCTACTTCATGGTGAGGAGATAAAGGTTGGAGTAGAACGGTTTCTGGCACCAGAGACCCTGTTTGCCCCGCAAAAATCGAACGTACCACCCCTTAATGAGCTCATCGCAGGTACTATATCTAATTATGAGGGGGGGATTCAGCAAGCATTGTTAGGGAATATCCTATTAACAGGTGGTACTTCACTATTCCCGGGCTTGTCAGAGCGTCTAAATGAAGAACTAGTTCGTTATTATATTGATTTTAATTATTCAGTGAATATCCTCCCATTCGCCCAGTTTGGGAGTCCGCGCTATTCTGGCTTTTTTGGGGCGGCGAAGCTCGCCACCATAGAATTCCCGAAATCAATGAAAGTTACCAAAGTAGAGTACGAACATACAGGGGCGCTAAATATTCCAATTGCTCTGCTAGAGGAGTTCAATACTGTTTTTGATCAGACGAAGGGAGCCCAATTAAAACCCATCATCATCTCTGTGAAAAACCTCCATAACAGTCGGTTATACCAAGAATTATACAATATCATAAATTCACAGCGGGAGACGTTAATCAATGAGCTTGGAGATCGATTGCAACGCAGTCCCTTAGAAATCTATCAGATGATCGAGTCACTAGTTTCCTATGAAATCATTCAGGGGGAGTTTGCGGGATACAAATTTATCAATTTGCAATTCCGAGAGGAAGGGAAAGCGCCAGCCGTGGCTGTACAAGCAGCACAATCTCAACCCCAACCGGAATCCCAATCGCAGGTCTCACAACAACCTATCGAAGAAGATTATGTCCCTTCATTTGCGCGGTTAGATACCCAGATGCCGGATCAGATGCAGGTCAAGGCGCCGAAGAGAGGTCCTGAAGGGGAAGGATATAAGCCATCCTTTGAGCGCTTGGATTCCCAGATGCCAGATCAAACGGAAGTCAGCTCGCGGAGACCTGTCGCTCAAGAAGAGCCTTATGTGCCTTCCTTTGAGGTCTTGGATTCCCAGATGCCAGATCAAATGGAGTCAAAATCGCGGAGACCTGCTGTTGGAGAGGAGGGGTATGTACCATCCTTTGAAAGTCTCGATGAAAAGATGCCAGATCAAGTCGAAGTTGCATCACGAAGGTCTGCCGTTCATGAGGGGGCGGATAAGCCTTCCTTTGAGCGTCTTGATGCCCAAATGCCAGACCAGATGGATGTCCCACCCGCTCAGTATGCGAGGGTAAAAGAAGCGGGTTTAACAGATGAGGAAGCAGACTACGAATACACCTATCAGAAAATTGATGATCAAAAGAAGGATGAGTGGGCAGAGGACGATACAATCATTTCAGGCAAGGCACGAACTGGGCGGAGAACACAGGTTTTAGAAGAGAGAGGACCAGCGTTTGCACGAGTGGACCGGGAAAAGGCAGCCGACTGGGAGAAAGAAGGGATTGTTTCAACACCAAAGCAAGTCAAGCCGAGAGGCTTTTTTGATGAAGTTGCCCTTCCAGCGGAGCCAGGCGATGAGAAGGCTACCTTCGCGAAAGTAGATCAGGAAAAAGCGAAAGACTGGGCGGCAGATGAAACGGTCATAACAGAGAAGCCACCCTCAGCACGGGCTAAGTTGAAAGCATTACTAGGTGAAGGTCCTTCCTATGAGAAAGCGGAACAAGAAAAACAGGCAGAATGGGATGAGTCGGGATTGATCCTCATGCCGAAGAAACCAAAGCCCAAGGGCTTCTTCGCACAACCTACATTGCCAGCGCAAGAAGATGTGGAATTGCCAACCTTCTTAAGAATTAAGGATCAGGAAATCCCACAGCCCAAGAAGGTCATGATCGCCGATCTCTTGAAACCGAAGGAGGAACTAATTGGGACAGTTGTACCCCAAGCATCTAGGGCACCAACTTACCTCGCGGGGCAAGAACTGACGGAGGAGCAGCTCCGCCAGATAAGAGAAGTTGAAGAAGAGGAGCGAAAGAGGAAGGAGAAAGAAGAAAAACTTCTTTAAATTCCACTGATTAATATTAGATTTCTCTTAAACTCACGAATTAATCGAAAACGTCTCTACTTAATAATTATTATTCAATCAATAACCTTAAAGGGCAGTTTAGAATAACTGCTAAATACACAAACAACAATATGGTGTGGAAAAATGGCATACTACACAAGCCAAGTCGTGAGTTATAAGCTATTCCAATACACCAAAATAAATTGGGATGCGTATATAATTCTGAATTTACAAGACGGAAAAATAGGCAGACTTTATTTTATTAAAGAAGGCGGAAACATCATGCCTGGGTTCAAACAGGGAAATTATTTTACGCTCTATTATAAGTATGCTCAGTATGCAGGTATTGTAGACATGCTACGGAATGAGAAGCCAATCCATTTTATTTTCAGAGAGGCGCAAAGTTATGGATATTTGTCGACATCGAACGAACCTGTAGGCGAAGAAGAATTAAATCCTTAAAAGACCTAAAATTCCTATTTCCCCATTTTTTTTGGAATTATTAAACGCTTATTTTGGATTTAGAGGGTTGAGGTTATAGAAGAACCGCCCCATCTTGCGGAGCCATCGCGCGAGCCACCCCAATCCAAACGAGTTAAATGCATCTTGAAGCAGTTTGCCATCGCCTTTCCCGGCAACACCGAAAAAGCAGTAGCAGACGATGCAAAAGATAAAAGCAAGCAATACCCACGTAATTAAAGAAAGAATGCGGAGAAGCCCAATGTCTAATGGTATGAAGCCCTGCAAAAGGGCAGCGTAGGGATCAACTGGCGCAAAGAAGAGGAATAGACCAAATAAGATCATGCAGATAATCAATCGTTTAATACGTAAGTCATATTTAACTTTCAGGTGTTGGCGTGTAATACGGGCGAGATAGGGGAGAACAAAGATACCGCTTATTAAAAAGGCAACACCAGTGCCAATGAGCGAATAGGTATTCGTCCCTAATACGGGGAATATATCATCAAGCCAACCAAATAGAAAAATGAAAGCAGGAGTAGTGCCGAACAGAAGAAGCCCACCAATCCCAAAACCGATAGCAGAACGTTTTGCAGCACCAGAACCAATGAGGGCAGATCCATAGAGGCAAGCTAAACCATAGAATGCTTGTCCAAAACCAGTAATAGCTAAAGTAACCCAACCTTGAAATAATAACGCTTCCGTCACGGCACCTCCACTCGAAACTGATCCTTCAGCCAATAAAAGTAACAAAGGCTGTGCAAGAATCATCATTGCCACAGAAATAGGCATGGAAAGCATAAGCCCGACCTTCCCAACAGCATTCAGGGAGGATTCAATACAAGCATGATCATCCTTACAATAGGCTTCGGCAATTTCTACATTCACAGGACCTGAGAAGAGAATAATAGCCACCTCAATGAAGACGAAGGAATCAATTAGGGTGAGTAATTGTGTCATTTTTAACGTAGTAATTCCGCCGGCGAGTCCTAAGCTGGCACCCCAAGTGTTGTAACAAATAAAAGTCATGAGAAGAACAATATGGGAAAAAAGTCCGAAGACAACTAGGTTACTGATAGATGTTAGGAATCCATATTTAAGGTACCTCCACGCAAATGTGCCTTGAATTGGATATTTCTTGGAAGGAAGAAAGAGATCCTTAAACCCCACCTCCGACTCATGTTTGATGCGATTATAGAAGAGAATTGAGATGCTAAGCATTATAATCAACATAAATGTCATGCCAAAGACAAGCCACTCAGCGGGAAGCCCTAAGAAAATGATGATAAATCCGTAAATGAATACAACGACACCATACAGACCACCTACCACACTGGCCATGTCGAATCGGTTCATGATACCGAACATATTCATTAAAATATCACGACAGAAGGAGAACATGATTGCACTAGCAGCCCCAATCATCATTATAAATAACACAGGATCTGACCTGACGACAAAAGCCAGAGCGAATAATGCAATATTTGAATTCAAACCAATTAGCAAATTAATTTTCGCCATTTGTACTGCTAAACTTTTGCCTTTTTCCTTATTCTCAGTATAGCCTTCTTTGGCAAACTTGAGAAAAGCTCCCCCGGCACCCGTACTAATGAGTGTTGCTATGGCGAAGATTGAGCCAGTTACACTCCAATAGCTTAACCCGCCTTCCTCCCCATATACGTTTCCCGCGTAAATTTGATAGACAAAAAGCATAATGGCTCCAATAAGTGCCATCAACATAGTCCAACTAGCACTCGCGACAGCACGAGATGCGCCAGGCTGTTTGAATATCTCAATACGGCTTCGTTTTGGTTTTTTTTCTCGTCGCATATAAGCTATTATAAAATAGATAAATGCGAGGAGAAACCAGAGGAACCATATTGTAAAACCCATACCATACATAGTGAAGTGGATAATTCCTAAGGCTATAAAGAAAATACCAAGAGCGATCAGTACATAGGACAGGATTGGCTTCTTTTTCTTGATCTCATCGGTGGAAGGTGGGGAATCCTCAGACACTGCAAAAAAGGCTCCATTAATTCGTATTTCAGACTTGATTCGTTGTCAAATTACAGAATCCGATTTATTTCTATCCAAGTCCACTTTCAGTGATTTATAATGATGATTAAAGAAATAACAAAAATGGCTAAATAAATCTATTCAAAAAAGGCAAAAAAAGAAAAAAGAGAGAATTAATATTGGAGGGTTGTGACCACCGGAAGATGATCGGACCCGTACTCCCATGCTTCAACGATACCGGGGATCATATCATTGATAACAGTGCAATTGATGAGTGTACTAAAATTTGAGGCGAAAATGTAATCGATGCGCTTTTCAGGCTGAGACATTGAGGTTACAGGATTCCAAGCGTCGTGGGTATTATTAGCCGGGAGAGGATAAGCGTAATCTCGAGCAGTATCGTTAAATCCACCAATAATCGTAACATTTCTAATTCCACTTGAATTCTCCCCGAGATTGAAGTCGCCCATCAGAACCTTCGGTCCGGTGATAGGATTCGTTTTGTCCAAGATAAATTCAATTTGGGCAGTGGTATTATCATTCTCAAGTCCTAAGTGGGTTACAAAGACATCAATTGAGAAAGTGGTGTTCAATTGAATCTCCGCATGAACAAGGACACGTTCTAATTTCAAAGAGGGCATATCATATCCAGTAACATTGGTAATTTGGTATCGACTCAGGATGGAACATCCGAACCCATGGTTATTCACAGCGGGATAATAATAGTAATACATCCCTAATGCCCTTGCAAGCCATTGGGTCATATCTAGTCCAGTTGAGGTGATACGTCCAGTTTCAACCTCTTGTAGACCTATGATATCAGGGTCCTCAATGAGGATGTTCTGTACAATGCGTTCAAGATTCACCTTGTCATCCATACCTACCCCAAAATGGATGTTATAGGTCATGAATTTTACCTGATGCGTATCATTGAAATTGGGAGTTTGGACTTGAATCGGAATTGCAGAATAGATAATAGCTACAATTAATGGTAGGATTAAAAATACTAGAACAATAAGTTTATTTCGTTGTGCCACTATGAAGACCTCCTTTTTTCAAATTTATCCAATTGTAAATTCGCGAGTATTGTCATTATTATGAGAATGAAGCCACCGATGAGTAGGATTACAGGACCTAATCCTTTTAATGCTGAGACGGTGAAAGCGTGATCCGTTGTAAAGTCGTGGAGAAAAGTCATGATCACCATGAAGAGGATACTGTAAGTGAATCCTTTCGATAACTGCTTTAATTGATTGCCGGTCTTACGGATGGTACTCATATTGACTATGAGAAGATGGGCGTTGACAAACAGGACTATGATCGCGATAAACATTGAGAGGAGCCCGCCCAGAAACAGGAAAGCAGCGAGAGAAATAGCCAAGAGGGCATTGAGTAGAATATTGCTCCTAAAGGTATAAATAGAGAATTCCTTAGCAAAAAGCAGGTAGAGAAGTACCAAAATTAATGCCCCAATGAAAAGAGGATTAACAAAGATATAGTCGAAATTAGTGTATTCGGCCGTAACACCGGGGTACAGAAAGACATTGAAGAGTAGAAAGAGGACCATACCCAGCCCACAGGCATTCAGGACCCAAGGTTCATTTCGCATATCTTTGGGACCCTCTGCAGGTTGTTCGGGGAAGATCACAGCTTTGGTTCTTAGAGTAAACCAAATAAGCAGGAGAGACAGAGGAACCTGAACCGCAAGCCAGATGTATTGTGAAGTGAACCAAGTTTCAGGGTTAAAGTGGAGTGGAACCAAGCTTGGATCTGCTGAGAAGGCAATTGTACGCATTGTCGCATCAATCAGAAATGCTGTGATAAACGAAAGAGTAAAAATGCTGACTTTGGATTTTAACCCAATGCCAATATCGTTTTGAACTAATCGTTTTAGAAAAATGCTCATATAGATTCCATAGAAGGCAATTATTAACCCATCAAGAACGGTTTCGATTAAGGATGAGACGCGAGCTGCTACTATAAGGCGGAGTAAAGAAATGACAACGATAGAAATCAGATATATCTTTTGTTGACCGAACGCTTTACATAATTTGTTGCTAAACAGCGGAACAAAAAAGAGGACGATTGTTAAGAGCGTAAAGAGAGAGCCAATCCAACCAGGATTTTGAAAGACCACATGGAACATGGCAGCATACAAACCCGGGACATAACCACGAAACGCTTGAATAAAAAACAGAGTACAGATTATTGGAATAACCAGATGTGCAATTTTATTGATTTTTGACGTTTCCAGAATATCAAAAAGCGTGGAATTTTTCGGTTGATAAGCCATTTTTCATCCCTACCTAGATGAAATACGGGAACGGGCTTAAAAATTTTAGTAACCGATGAGAAGAAAAAGAGTGAATTGGATTATTTGGTTCGTAAATTATATAGCTTAATGAATCCATAGGCGGTGACTACGGCGGCAGTGATTTTGACGACGAAAATAAATGATATATTAAGAGCTAGATCCAGTTGACTACCAGCGTTGATAAGTTGATTTAAACCCCACCCGACGAAGATGATCAAACTGTAAAGGCGGTATTTCCCAGAGGATTTTATCCCCAAATAAAGAAAGGCAGTACAGATGGAAATGACTATAATGCCCCAATTAATGGCATTCATGGGATTACCTGTCATCGTGAAACTACTAAAGAAATTGGTGGGGTCCGAGATGGCATCAGGTACAGTCAAAGCCAAAAATATACTAGTAATAATAAGTATAGTTAACGTACCTAAATGATATCTAGCCAGCAACTTATTTTCAAAATAGGTTTTTTCAATTTGGAATATAAGGGGGATGGGTGCGATGAAAATAAAAATAACAGCGAAGTAGTTGTTATAAATACCTATTAAATATATAGCAGCTGGATTCACTAAATATTCGTACATTTGAATTAAGTTAACACCCGCCATGAGAAAGAAATAGAGAAAGAGACCTAGCAGAAATGGGCGGGCAACTTTTTCGACTTTTAGATATTGGATAAATATGAAAATGCCGATTGCGACTAAGAGTAGGCTGAAGACCAGTAAATAAATAACATACTCAATTGCTGATGCCATTAAACTACCCCAATAAGCTTTCGTTGGTGAATGCTCTAACTAGCGTTAAAATTGTTTATAAGCATTATGAGAGAACCAAAGAAAAATTCGATGCTGGACCAATTCAGTATCGTATTACTTCGGATCCATAAAAACCCGATTCAAAATATATATTAAAACGAAAAGGATAACAATTATAACCCCGAAAAAAAATTGCTAATAGTGTTTTTAAAATAAGAGGGAGCAAATCTTACTAATATAGGAAAATAATGGAATGTTTTAATGGAAAAAAACTAAAGGAGAACCTGTGAATGGGCATAATTAAAAAGATGGGTATCCTACTCATCATTATCATGGGCATTCTAATAGCAGGGATCTTTATTCCACCCATTTTTACGGTCTTAGGGGATTTCTTTTATGGTTTTTTTAATGAATGGGTGGTTTGGATATATATCGGCATATTTTCAGTTGGGTGGGTGGTTGGATGTGCGACTTATGGATTTGCTAGTGCTTATATCAAATATAATCGTTTAAAAGGCACCTTAATAACCATGTTTGGCACGTTACTTGTGTTTATTGGCGCTCTTCTTTCCATAATCTATACTTTTTTTACAATCCTATTCACCTCATTAATAACGATTGAACTGAAATTGATTTTACTTGCGATCTTCGTTTTAGCTGCCGCTCCCTTTCTACTCTTATCCCTAGAGAAGTGCTTAGATATCACTACTTTTATGAAAGATATTTGGAACCAACGAAAGGAATTTTACAAATTGACATACACCTCGGAAGAAGAAGGAAATTTGATTTATATTCACATTCAAAAGAATGATAGCAACGTATCAGATATTCATGAAGCGGCTGCCACGTTGAAAATCCAAGAGGCAGCACATGCGTTACGAATAAGTCCCGCGGCACCAATCTCTGTGTACATTAAAAGCGCGTTCCTTATCATATTTACCGAACTTACCCGTAATTTCACTGCTTGGCCACGTGCTCGCAACCGAATTTATCGCGGTTTGGCTAAAGTACGCATCGCAAAAAATGCCTGTATTGGCCAATGGACTCGAATTGATCCATTATTCCCTGATTTAATTGAATTGGAAGAAGGATCCGGTGTTGGAATTGGTTGCAATTTGTTATCTCATAACTTCATCCATGATGATCCACTTACGATCTGTATAGGATCCATTACAATTAAGAAGAATGCACGAGTTGGGGCATACTCAACGATCTTGCCGGGCGTCACGATAGGGGAGGGCGCAATCGTGGGGGCAGGCTCGGTGGTGGTCGATGACATCCCTCCAAATACCATTGCCTATGGTGTTCCCGCAACAGTCGTCAATAGGAAATCCGTAAGCCAAAAAGAGAAGGATTGAAATCTCACCATCGTATGAGGTTCAAAATAAAAAAATTGAAGGAATTTGTTGATCTCATGTGGTGTTAGTAGGTTCAGTCGTTTCGGAGGATTTTTCCATCTCAGCTTGAATTCCAGATAGGAGAAAAACTCCAACCATGATTAGAATAAGAGCTGGTATGAAATAGAACAAACCAAGTGGATTTTGAAATACTTGGTGAAAGACCAGTAAACCTGCAAAAACAGGGATTAGATAATTGCCAGCACTTTGTAAGGGGATTACAACGATTGCTTTGCCTTTTTGAAAAGCAACGTTAGCGACGACTGTGCCAAGGACTGTTCCGATAGCTAGAATTAAAAAGCCGACAAATAAAAAGACCCAATTTCCCGCCGCAAAAGCCATCATACCCATCTGCGAGAATCCCGCACCACAACCAAAAATAAGCCCTGAAACAATTCCCAAAATTTTCGCAGCTTGCCAAGCTGAAAACTTATAAAAAATTAACCCGGCGGCTGAGATAGCGAAGAATGGGACATAAAAAGTGATTACTATAAGAACAAAATTTGGGTCTGAAAGCGTTGCAGTAACTGGTCCTAACTGCGCAATACCCAAAGAGACAGTTCCTAAAATAATTAAGCCAATACCAGTATATTCCATCTTCCCAAGGGGCTCATGGAGTGTTCTGCTTGCCATTATTGCAAGAAGGATTAAACCCACGGCGATTAATAACTGAGTATAGCCAATTCCAATCCATGACTGCGATAGTACATAAGGTATTCCCCCTAGACTCCCAATTACTACACCAGCTAACCAAGTTCTATGTTTTAATAGGGCGAGCATTGAGTGGATGTCAGAAAACTTGAGTTCCGGTAAATCACCTACACCCTTTTTCTGTAATATCGCACCATAGGTAAACATAAATCCAGCGAGTAAGCCACAAAAAATGCCTAAAGCCTGTGTTAATGGGTCCACCATCAATATCACACCTTTTTCTTTTGTATTTTTAATAGGATCAAGAATCGGAACTACAGCGTAGGAAAGATCCTCCTAGTATTTTAGTATTGTTAATAAAAAACAGAATTAAGCTTGATTTATATCACTCAAGTTGGAAAGTATTGCAATGTATAGAGTTCAATTCTGAAGTGGAATCCTATGAACGGAACAGGAACCCTCGTTCTCGGTATTATTATCGCGCTAGTTGGGGCATTTATTAATAATTTTGGGATAGTTTTACAAAAACGGCAGGTGAATATTAAAGCCCCTCCAGATCAAGAAGCGAAAACGGTGTTAGACATAGGCCAGTTTTTTAAGGATCCGATCTGGGTGCTAGGGATCCTAATGCAAACGATAATATATCTACCCTTCTTGTTAATTTCAATGGAATTAATTAAAATCACGTTATCTCTACCGCTTTCAAATGCTGGTTTCATTTTCCTGGTTTTAGGATTAATTTTGGTAGTTAATGAAAAACTACGGGGAAAACTGGAATATGTCGGGGTTCTTGTTCTCATTATGGGGGTGATTACTATTGCCCTTGGAGATGTTACAGGTCCTGTCACAATTGATATATTTTTAGGAGCGATGGGGAATTTCTGGATTCTCTTTGGTGTTATTTTAATGCTATCAGTGCTTTCACTCCTTCTCTTGCTCAAATTTAAGGATACAAAGAGGTTAATATTCTATGGGCTTTTAATCGGTAATATTTATGCACTGGTAGGTATTTCTATCCAGTGGCTTACGATGGGATTGACAGAAATGAGTCACCCGATGGGGATTCCGCTCCTTATAACGGGTATAATAGGGTCGGTAATTGGGACAATTTTTGGGATTTTAGCAACTCAAGAGGCATATAAGCGAGGTCAGGCAATATATATTGTACCTTTTGTTCAAATCACGATCAATATTTTCCCAATTTTAGCAGGAATCCTAGTTTTCGGGCAATTAATCAATCAACCCGTCTTTTTCTGGGTGGGTGTTATTTCAATCATTGTAGGAGCCTCATTACTCTCGCGATTTGAGAATTAAGTAGATAAATTTTATTGAGAAAAGAGATAGATTTTTATATTATTTTCGTTCTTTATATCTATACCACTTCAATCTGAGGAGGAATTATTTATGGGTCGTACAACAAGCGGCATCTTAGCAACAATTGGCGGATCTTGTGCAATACTTACGAGCATACCCCTATTTTCTCTAATGGGGTACACGACAGCGATGTGGTTTCTGTTACTCGGTTTTGCAGGGTTAACTGGCGGGATTCTCTTGATTTGTGATATAATGGCAGGAGGTATTATTGCCCTCGTTGGTGGTGCCATCGGTATATTTTTAAGCATTATTTTTGTGATCGCCCCATCAATGGAATTACTTTTCCTTTTCCTGGCGATATTTTATACAATGTCATTATCCAGTGGAATTACAGGTATCACATCTAGCTCAGAACTTTAATTCTCTCTTTTTTTTTATATCGAACTCCTGATATTGCATAGAAGAAGATTGTAAATAGATTAGAAGTAAATAAACAAGGACGAGTATTTAATAGATATAATACAATAGCTATTTAATAGATAAATATATTCGCAATTTTAGCAGGGATCCTTGTTTTCGGACAAATGCTAAATCTGCCGGTCTTCTTCTGGGTGGGTGTCATTTCAATCATTGTAGGAGCCTCATTACTTTCGAGATTTGAAGATTAAAGAGATGCCATTTATTGAATAGGGAATAAAAGGGACACTACATTTTTATAGGATTTTCTTATACACTAGCTGTACCAACTCAATTTGAGGAGGAATAAATTATGGGTCGCACAACAAGCGGCATCTTAGCAACAATTGGCGGATCTCTAGCAATACTTCATAGTTTTGTAGAGGCGCCCCCAGGAAGCGTACCCTGGATGTGGTACTTCTTCCTTGGTTTTGCGGGGCTAACAGGCGGGATTCTCTTGCTTTGTGATGTAATGGCAGGAGGTATTATTGCGCTCGTTGGCGGCGCCATTGGTATCTTTTTCAGCTTGTTTTTTACGTCAAGCATGACAACTGCCTATTTCCTGGCGATATTTCATACAATGGCGCTTACTAGTGGAATTACAGGTATCACATCTAGCTCCGAACTCTAATTCTCTTTTTTTTTTTTTTATAAACGAGGACAAGTATTTAATACAAAAAGAATGATAGAAATTCACAATTGAGGGATTTTATGCCAAAACTTGAGAGACAGTTAGATATCAAAGCGGCGGCGAAGACGATTTTTGGAATTCTAGATGACACGATGAATTATCCGCGATGGAATATTGTAGTCAATGAGATTGAGGAGATCGCTCCGAACAAACATTTTGCAAAGACAAATGTGGGAGATGTGACTTCCACAAGGACGGAAACAGTCGAAAATGAAAAAATTTCGGTATCACAAGAAAATAGTCCTATGACTGCTATGGGTTATATCTTGAAACCCAAAGGGGATGTTGTTGAAACCATGATTTGGGCTGAATTTGAACTAGCAGATCAAGAACCCATTCTCGGCATGGCAGGTGAGATATTTCTAAAGAGTTTAGCCAAGTTTGCGGAATACCTTGAAGCCGGTGGAAAGCCAGAAGAATTTCAGAAAAAATAAACATCATCCTAACTTCCTTTCTTTTTCTTTTAAAAAAAATTAAAATAATCATTGAATATTAAAGGAAATAATCAAAGAACTGAATTTTACTTAATTTGATAATAGAATTTGGGTGACTTTCAAGATGGCGAAGAAATATTCGAAGGAAGAGCTTGCAGGACTCCCATATATGGACAGTTCGCTTGATATTGAGAAGCGGGTGGAAGATCTTCTAAGTCGAATGACGGTGAAGGAAAAGTGTCATTTATGTTCGGGAAGATGGTGGGCATTTTTCCATATGAAACCTATAAAAAGATTGGGAATAAACGCTTTTAAGATGACAGATGGTCCGAATGGGGTAGGAGCCCTCGGAACTTTTTTTAGAAAAAAGACTACATATTTTCCAGCTGCTATATGTAGGTGTGCGACCTGGAACCCAAAATTATCGGAAGAATTTGGGGTAGCCATTGCCGAAGAAGTACGAGGTGCCAAAAAACATATGATTCTAGCACCAGGAATTAATATTCTTCGGACACCTCTCGGTGGACGTACATTTGAATATCAAACTGAAGATCCATACCTTAATGCGGCAACGGCTGTTGCCGTGGTTAAAGGGGGTCAAAGTCAGAGAATTGCTGTATGTGTAAAGCATTATGCGTGTAACAACCAAGATATAAATAGGTTTAAAGTGAGTGTAGAAGTCAGTGAACGTGCATTGCGAGAAATTTATCTACCAGGTTTTGAAGCTACGGTTAAGGAGGCAGATGCATGGTCATTAATGGCTTGTTATAATAAGGTTAATGGGATCTATGGGTGCGAAAGTAAAGACTTGCTGACAGACCGCTTGAGGGACGAATGGGGGTTTAGGGGATTTGTAGTTTCAGATTGGTTTGCGACCAGGCTTGTGACTAGTACTGAAGCGTGTGTAAATGCAGGTTTAAACCTAGAGATGCCCAATCTATTAAACATGGGTCGAATGAATAAGAGAAAAATGTTAAAAGCGTTAAAATCAGGCAAATTTTCTGAAGACACATTAAATGAGAATGTTAGAAGGATGTTACGAGTCATGTTTCTTACGGGTCTCTTCGATAAAGAGGAAACACTCCCGCCGGGAAGTATCAGTACTCCAGAACATATCGCAGTTGCACGTCGAATCGCAGAAGAGGGAATGGTGCTACTAAAAAATGATAATGGTCTACTCCCATTAGATATAGATAAAATCAAGAAGATCGCAGTATTAGGCCCAAATGCCAAGAAAAAGCATGCTTTTGGGGGTGGAAGTTCGATGGTTCGAACAAAATATGAAGTTACACCACTACAAGGACTGGAAAAAAAATGCGAAGGAAAGATAGAAATTGTAAAAGATGCTGCAGAGGCGGATGTAGCACTTCTTATTATGGGATTAAGACATAAAAAACACCAAGATGCGGAGAATAGTGATCGAGAAGAACTAGAGCTTCCCGTGGAGCAAATTGAACTCATTACTAATACTGCGGAGGTAAATAAGAATCTAGTAGTAGTTTTAGTTAGTGGAAGTCCAATAGCTATGAACGGTTGGATCGAAAATGTTCCAGCGATAGTGGAGGCGTGGTATGCAGGAATGGAATCTGGAACTGTGTTAGCAGACGTTCTTTTTGGGGATATCAATCCATCTGGGAAATTACCCATAACCTTTCCAAAAAAACTCAAGGATTCCCCTGCTCATAAATCCGAACGGACCTATCCCGGTGAAAAGAAACGTAATGAAAAAGGGAAAATTGAGGAAAAAGTGTATTATGAGGAAGGTATCTTCGTTGGGTACCGTCATTTTGATAAGAACGACATTGAACCGCTCTTTCCGTTCGGGCATGGGCTATCTTATACTTCCTTTAAATATGAAAATTTAAAAATCAGTCCTACCCAAATGAAGGCCAATGATTCTTGCACCATTACCGTGGATATCGTAAATGAGGGTGATCGATCTGGAGCTGAAGTCGCTCAATTATATGTACAAGACGTTGAGTGCAGTGTAGAACGTCCTCCTAAAGAGTTGAAAGGATTCGCGAAGGTGAATCTTGAGCCAGGAGATAAAAAAACGGTAAAATTTGAACTTAAGAAACAAGACCTTTCATTTTACGATGAAACAGCAGGTTCGTGGGTAGCAGAAAAGGGCACGTTTAAAGTGCTCATTGGAAGTTCATCCCGAGATATACGACTCGAGTTGGAATTTACCTATCTGGGATAAAATGGATTCTTCTGAAACCTAAAAGCTTATAATAATAGAGGTATCAGATTATTCTTCACTCTAAAATAAATTAGAGGAGGTTAACAGAATGGAAGAAATTGGAAGAAATGTCCGGTTCAAAGTTGAGGGTGACAAACTCATTGTAGAGATGGATCTGACGGCAGAACAAGAGGAATCCAAAAGCGGAAAGAGCATGATTATTGCAAGCACTCGGGGAAATAAACGGGTTATCAAAGGGAAAGATATCATGCTTGGTTTAAACCTCTATGAAAAGAAAAAGAAAGAAGAAGAATAAATCTTTATAATCCCCAATTCTTTTTTACATACAGATGTATAAATATTCAATTATGAAACCTTACAAATTAATTCTAATAATTTAGGAGTGTTGAGGGAATTTGCAATTTGATAAAAAAAAGTTGATTTCCATAATTATTATATTAGCTATTGTAGGTTTTTCTTTTTCACTCTACTTAATTTTTACCCCAGATGAGAAAACAGAACCTGTATTCAAAGGGGGTGCTTTAACACAAGATGAAACCTGGTCTGGGGCTATTTTTGTGACTGAGCGAGTCATCATACCTGAAAATATCACCTTAACTATATTACCCGGAACACAAATTTTGTGTAAACCTAACCGAGATTATAGAAGTACAGCAACGGTAGGATTCACAATAAGCGGAGGAACTATAATAGCGATTGGGGCACCAGAAGAGCAAATTTGGTTTACAGTTGACGATGAAAATCCAATTAATGGTGACTGGGCGGGAATAGAATTATATCAGACAAATACCTCAATCTTTAAATATGTTATCATAGAATATGCGGTGTTGGGAATAGCCCAGTTTTACTCTGAAGTAAATATTAGCCATTCAATCGTACGTTGGGTTAATTTAGAGGGAATTTATATGGAACATTCGAGTCCTTTGATTGAATACAATTTATTATACCAAAATGGTTATCATGAAATTGCGATAGAACAGTATAATTATGACGTAATTGTACGAAACAATACTTTTGCCGGTGGGCATGTACCTTTCATCACTCTTGATTCCAATGTAACACTTGAAGGGAATTACTTTTACAATTACAATTCCACAGAGACTATAGCAATACAGGTTGCAGGAGTATCTAATGCTACGATTATTGGCAACAAATTTGATGGATTTACATCTGATACTGCATTTAAAGAACTGGTTGAAACAGCATCTATAGTGAACAGCAGCAATGATTTTGGAATTGGAACCGTTCCTATTCCAGAACTAGATTTTATGGATTTAAAACATCAAGATCTAGGATATACTCCAGGAGATCCCGAGGATCAATTCTCATATGTATATCCCGCAGATGATAATACACGAAGAGTGCTCAGTAGGATAGGAACGGGATTAGGTTTTGGGTGGGCTCTTGAATATGCTTATGGTTATCTATGGAAAATGGAGACTGGTAATTTAATTAAGATAGATCCTATTTTAGGCAATTATACAAAATATCCAGTAAATACTTCTCAAGTATTAGGTCCAAGAGGTCTTTGTTTTGATGGGGAGTTTTTTTGGGTTCAGGATCAATCCCAATTTACAATTGTCAAGATGAAATTCAATGGAACCGACGTTCTTATAAATGATTCATTCAATATTCCAGAAAGTGAAAAGGGAGGTAGAAGTAGTTTGGCAACTGATGGAACTTATCTTTATATTCCAAATGTGGAAGGTACTATTTTATATGAATTATACAAAAATGGGACAGTAAGTCAAAATGTTACAATAGGAGCAATTGATCTTGTAGGTCCTTTCACTTGGAATGGTACTCATTTCTGGTCGAATAACGGTAACAGACTTATAGCGTGGACAAAAGCAGGAGTTGTCGTTGGACAAATATACGATGTTGCAGCGGGTTGTTCAGGATTAACATGGGATGGAACGAATTTTTGGGGTCTATATAAGACTTGTGAACTATGGAATGATGCGAAATTCTTTCAAATTGAGGTATTAGATGATTTATTCATTTGATTTTTTTTCTTTTAAAATTATTTCAGAAATGATGTAAATAGTTGGAGTTTTCATCACGGAATATTTGCTCGTTAGTAAACATGCCTTGATTCTCTCTTTTGACAAATCCTCAATTTGTATCATGGTGCAAGATTGAATTATTTGAAATAAGAACTTTTTTTCTTTCATTAAAAAAGGAGTTAAGATCTATCACCGGTGAGATAATCGTAATACCGGGATAGGTACCATTTGGCAATCCTACGGAGAATCCCGCGTCCTAATCGTTTGAAGATATTGGGTTGCTTTTGCATTGCAACATGTTCTGTCGCTTCTTCAGGGGGAAGGACAATGAGATTTCCATCGGTATCTTTTACAACACACCCTGATTTAGTAAGAATACCATAGTTGATACGGGTTTCCTCAGGATCACCCCAGCAAACAAGCTGGCAGTTCCCACAAGTGAGAGTCGTGTTCTTGATCATCTTGATCGTTCGTTTAATACCCTTACCTTTAAGGGGCTCTTCGAATTCAGGATCTTTGATATGTTCTTTGTAACTAAAACCCACTTTTTCGTCTGCAATTTTAACCTTATTAGAAAATTGATAGCTATCTGCAAGGGTTTCAAGGACTTCTTGGTCGGTCTCCGGATAGGGGTGTCGTCCTAGAGACCAAGTAGACCATTTGCCAGTCTTATCCAGTCCTGAGAAGCCGCCACAACTGATAAAACAGCGCATTAGGTTGCGCCGCTTCGAAAAAGAGAATTGTTGCCCACCCAGTTCCACGGATTCTGTTTCATCCCCGGAAAACATTCGCATCGGGCAGACTTGCACGCATAGCTTACATTGATTGCAGAAGGATTCGTCTGGAGAAACTGGATCAGTCGGTTTCAATTTCGCTGAAGTGACCAATCCTCCAAGAATAATCGCAGTCCCATAACCCTTTGTTCCTATGTTGCCAGACCACCCATAAGACCCTACACCCGAACGTACGGCAAGATAACGCAAAGAAACGGGGGGTATGCTTCGTAACCGCCATCCAGGTACATCTCTGCGATATTTAAAATTAGGAATGAGAGGCTCCGCTTTATAACCTTTCTCGCGAAGGAATTGAGCAACAGAATAGGATATTTTATAGGCGTTCATATAGGCTTCAATATTGTCAGTTTCGTGCTCAATTCGGCCATTCGGAAGATCTTTCCGAAAAAATGCACGGATTTTGTCCCGATCCAGTGGGACCGCCAAACAGACCGCCGACTGCGCGTCATTAAAGATGTAAGTAATATCAGTACTGGGAGGACCGCCCGCTAAGGTCTCGCGAGTGGCAAAGCCCACTTTGATCGCACCTTGTGCCATCATAAGATTTTCGATTTCAGTATTCAGAGAAATATTTATCACCTTATTTATAAATAATCACTAAGAATTAAAGTGTTGTTAGGTGGTTAGAATCGAATTAACAGAACTCTTCAACCCTGGAAAAATCGGTAGCATACAAATTAAGAATAGAATTATGCGATCAGCAACGTTTGAGGGGATGGCATCACGAGAGGGAGCCGTTACAGATCAATTAATTGATTTTTATACGATTCTGGCAAGAGGGGGAACGGGATTAATAATCACAGGAGCCTCAGCCGTGGATTCGAGATTTACCGTAGGATCAAGGTGCGCTTGTCTGAATGATGATTCCTTCATAGCGGGTCAGAAGAAGTTAGTTAAAGCTGTTCATGAGTATTCAGACGTGAAAATCGGATCACAGTTAGCGCATAATGGTCGGTTGGGAAGCCATCCTAAATATAAGCCGGTTGCACCGTCTCCAGTTATTTTTAAAATGACCAATCAAATGCCCAAAGAACTAAGTGTTGATGAAATCGAAGCACTGATTAAAAAATTTGTCGAGGGCGGGCGAAGGGCATTTGAAAGTGAATATGATATGGTGCAATTGCATGCATGCCATGGCTACTTGCTCTCTAGCTTCCTATCGCCTTATACGAATAAAAGAACTGATGAGTATGGGGGTTCTGTTGAAAATCGGGCAAAAATATTAATTGAGATTTATCAAAGGCTTCACGAGGAAGTAGGGAAAAATTTTCCAATCCTCGTCAAATTGCAAGTTGTTGATGGTATTGAAGGAGGTTTAAAACTAACTGAGGCTACTAAAATAGCACAGATTCTAGTTGATACGGGATTTGATGCTATTGAGCCAAGTGGTGGGTCAGCGGAACTCCAAATGATAAAAAAAACGGATTATACCTTACCAAGCTTAAAAGTAAATGGACCAGAAGATGAAAATTATCTAAATTCCTACATACAGGACTTGCAATTTGTGATGAGAAAGTCGGTACTCATGCAAGTGGGTGGGATTAGAAACCCGAAGTCGGCAGAATCTCTTCTTAAAAAAGGTCAATGTGACTTTATATCCCTCTCTAGACCGTTAATATATGAGCCAGACATCCCCAACCGATGGCGATCAGGCGACCTTTCGCCAGTGAAATGTATTAGCTGTAACTCATGCGTGATGGCAATATTTACTGGACAGCCGGTTCATTGCGTCGTAAGGAAAAAATTAGAGCGGAAGCAAAAAAGAGAACAAAGATTGAAATAATGTCTATTTCTTTTTTGACTTTTTCTTCTTTTTGAATTGAGATGAGGCGGTTATTTTTACCGCTCTTCTTACAAAAGCGGGATCTAATTTCCCAGATAGGTTCGTAGCAATTAGCACGACCCCTTGATACTCTTCTAAATGTTGAAGCAGAAAGCCCGTTTCTTGATTGGCATATCGTTCAGAAGCGTTGGATGGATCAGTTCGTTTACCAAATAGCGCATCAGCTTCGTCGAAGAAGAGAAGCCAATTTTTACTTTTAGCCTGAGTAAAGACTTTCTCTAGATTTTTCTCTGTTTCTCCGATATACTTGCTTACGACTGAAGAGAGATCTATCTTATAGAGTTGTAATTTCAGCTCAGTAGCAAGTACTTCGGCTGTCATAGTCTTACCGGTTTTTGAGTCTCCACTTAAGAGAATTCGGAGGTTCTTTTGGGTTTTTGCGAGTTTAGCAACTTCAGCGAGTTGGGTTTTCGTTTTATCTGGGAGGGAAGTTTCTTCCATTATAACATTTGTAGGTCTCTTTGAGGGTAATTTAGGCATAACCAAAATAAGAAGTTTGGAATTGATAAACTCTTTTATAAGACCTGAGAGAAACCCTTTATTTGATTTTATACTTCATGATAAAATATGAAAATGAAGAATGGGATGAAAATAGAATGTTAGAAGTGTTTAAAAGACGACCCTTTGCATTAATCATCATATGTACTGGAATAACCATGGGATTAGTGGGATTTCATTCGTATCTCATCTTTGCATTATGGGAAGCTGCAGGTTGGCCACTTTCAAGTTCAAAATTTCAAATGGGAGTGATTTTGGTGGCAGTAGGTTTAATACTGGGTTTTATTATTATGGGTTTAACCCTCGTGATGTTGAGATTTCATCGAAGATCATCTGAAGAGAGCAAAACGCCCGTTAAGTTACTTAGTATCGTCATTGTAATCTTGAGTATCCTTGCAGGAATAGCGATGATTTATTATGGGGTCAGCTCCCTGCAAAACGTACCAGCTTTTCCAGAATATGCAGCCTATTTTGTTGGGAGGACAATTTGCCTCTGGGCGGCAGGTTTCGCGATATTTTTGAATATCCTTGGTTGTTTTCATGTACATAAGTTCTAAAACTAAAAAGGATACCTATTTTTTATAAAAAAAAGAAAAGGAGTTTAGTTCCTAACCAACTCGTTAATTAATTACTCAAAAAGACCAGCAGCCCAAGAACAAAGGGGTAGACTTGATAGGGCGTGACCATGATTCTCTCAACTAAACCTCTGTAGTTCCCTTGGCCGAAGATACCTGCGATAATCACGAGAACGAATGAAACTATCGCTGTGATGAGTGAAAAGGTTGCAAAGGAAATCCATCCCACTACATACTCTAATCGTAACCACATTAAGATTATCCCAACAATTACCAATATTCCTGAGACTACTATGAGTGTCAGATGCATTTTTCCTCTGGAAGTGGTCAATTCGCCTCCTTCGTCAAGAGGAAAAATGGCCCCAACAAGGATCCCTAAAACGCCGCTAATCAAGAAGAAAATAGGGCCTATAATAGAACCACCATCCCCAATACCCTCATGCAATCCAATGTAGAATATAAACAACAAAATAGCAGAAACGAGGTTTATCGATTGAAATACCCGTTTGTTAGGAGCACCAACGGCAAATAGCGCACTGATATCCGTTTTGATATGGCTATAACCCGATTGTAGAGTGCCAATAATAATCCAGTTTACGGTGTATATGATAGGGGCAAGCATTCCGCAAATGCCTATAATCTGAAAGATATTCATAAAGGTCACATCATGCGTTTGTTAATAAATAGACCGGATTTAGTATCCTTAAATATTTATCGGAAAAAAAGGGGAAAAAATTTTAATTTAAAAGCATTTTAAAGGGTCTCAATAGAGATTCCCATGAAATTTGGCTTCACCCGCCAATTGAAGAGGTTGCACTGGTCTAAAAAGTCTTGGATCTCAGAGGGGGTATAGCTCGCATCGATGGAGGATTTCCAGTATTTCCAAAAGCTGCGGGCAATGAACGGTCCAATAATATATACGATGAATTTTGCACGCCATCCCAAATCACGGCGTTCATCCTCAATATAGATATCACCTTCAGGCTTCACGACGCGGGCGATTTCTAAAAAACCTTGCATAGGATCTTCCCAATGATGCAGAGAATCATTAGAGAACACTAAATCATATGAAGTATCAGCAATCTTTTCCATATTTTCGACGAATCCATGGATGTAGCGAATACGTTCACTTACGCCCTCATCCTGAGCGTTCTTTGAGGCAACCCGAATCATATCTTCTGAAGCTTCTAGACCGTCTAATGTGATATCAGGGCGTTCTTTCGCGAGCCAGATCCCGATCCATCCAGGTCCAGGACCTACTTCAAGAATTTTAGCATTTTGGGGTGGATTTATTTTCTCTACGATGTATTTCACAATATTACGATATTCGAATCTCATACTTCTCTTCATTCGTTCACTATACTCTTCCATGGTAATATTGTGACCATCCTCAATCGCGCCACCTTCGGGAACTCGGGGTTTCACCATCATTTTTCACCTATATTTTAAATACAAACGGAAGTTCTAAAAAATGATGTATAGTAATTAGTATACACTATGAATGCAGAGAAGATCATTCGCAAGCTACGCCGGTTTGGGCTCACCAATGAGGAGGCGGGAATGTACCATTTCTTATTACAAACTAAATCAGGAACGATTCGAGAAATCCATAGTTCAAAAGAATACGCGTTAAAGCAACGTTCAAATCTCTATAAAATTCTGAATTCGTTGAAAAAGAAGAATGTGGTAACCGAAGAGGAAAAAACTGGGAAGAAACGGTTTTTTCCAGTTGCACCGCATATTGCACTCGAACTTTGCATTGCAGAACAAGAACGGACCCTCAATCGATTGAAAGAAAATGCATTGAAATTAACGCCAGAGCTTGAAGAGATACTAAAGATTCCTTTCGATGGTTTTTCACCAATCCCCGAACCGTTAGTTGAATTTATTACAGGGGTAATTAATGAGAATTGGACTATCAAGGAACCACCCCAAATTTTAAACCCAAAAGGGCTTGGAACAATTTATAGCGTTGAATTTGATACCCATCGACAATTTGCGGGGCATTCTGCGGGGATAACGATATTTATTTTTCGGTACAAAGAACATCGCGATGATTCCATTGAGGAAACTGAACAATTTCAGCGGGCACAATTTGAACGAGCATTGAAACAATATACTGGTCAAGGATTTTTTCAAATAGACGATTATTGGACAGAAGAAAAGGTACTTGAGAATACCGAAATTTTAATACCTATCCCATATCT
Organism: Candidatus Helarchaeota archaeon; assembly: GCA_016840125.1. Next base: position 35,140 of record JAEOSY010000072.1, read on the forward strand.
CGAGTTTCACGTGAAGTCAAATCTATCACCTGATTCACAAAGTGGAATGACGACCCTTCTCTTTCAAGATCACCCAACAAAAATTGTTGCACTTTGGGCAGCTAATATGAATGACTTTATAGATTTAGTAAAGAGAGTTACAAATAAATTCAAATTGATAGGTAGGGGAACTATCGTGCAAAAGGCGACATGAACACTCTGTACTTAAATTGAAAAATTATTTAACAAGTAATTACTATAAATATAAGTAGTTAATGGTAGAAGGATTTATTTATGAATACAGACAACCTTATTACTCGAGATCCTGATGTATGTTTTGGTAAACCACATATTAAAGGTACTAGAATTAAAGTAAGTTTCATTTTAGAGTTGATATCTTCGGGATGGACAATCGATAAGATTTTACAAGAATATGAACATATATCTCGAGAACAAGTCATTGCCTGCCTTAAGTTTGCAGGTCATGTTGTAGATTCACCAAAGGAAGGAACGGAAGTTTCTTATGGAGTATAAATTCTTTTGTGATGAAAATATAACAAAGAAATTACAAAAAACTATTCAAAAATTTGGCTATCAAGTGAATTCGGTAAGACAACAGAAATTATATGGGATAACTAATGGGGAACTCCTAAAATATTTAGAAACCAATAAATACACTCTCCTAACCTTTGACAAGGATTTTCTTCAAGCTCATTTAACTGCAAGTCAAGGCATCATAATTTTGGATGTCAATCCAAATCGTGATGAATTTACCGTTCCCTTACTTGAAAATTTTCTAACTATGCTTAAAAATGAAGAGATCAATTGTATTGGTGAAAAAATATTACTAAATACAGAATACTTTTCTAAAAAAGAAGAAGAATGAAATTACTCTTTATTATCAATCCACAATTTACCTATCTTAAATAAAGCTATTTAAGATAGCAAACAAGAATTTCGATCTCCGTATCTTGAAAAACGGCATTAATTATTTCTCGCACTTTTGGCCATGATAATTTGTCTAAGCCCGAGCCAATTTTGGGCATGACAATCTTGGAGATGCTATTGGTCTCGCATAGAGCTTTCATCTGAATTAAGGAAACTTTCAGTGATGCATAGGTGGGTTTCTGCCAATATTTTGCTTTCGTTATTAAATTCATAACTCGGTTATAATATATACACGTGGGATGTTTTCGTCCTGCAGCTTTTAGCTTTACCATTCCACCGAGATCAAATTGTTTTTTTATCGGGAGCGCGATACCCGCACTCATCTTACAATCCGAAGAGATACAGTGAGCAGGAGTCCATTCAGTCAAATCAACGCTAAATAGATCTTGCTTTTTCTCAGAGAACTTCATCTTCTTAACGGTCCTCTATAAACCCTTTCGATAGATCCCATAAGGTATCAATCTCTTCAGGACTTTTACGCGGTTTATAGAGGAGTTCCCGTAAATTTCTAGCTAAGGATTGCTCCTTCTTCAGCCATTTACCAATAGGAGATTTATTGATTAGTTTCTGCGCTTCTTCAAAATCGGCAGGTTGGAGCTCGCCCTCATCTTGAAGAATTTTTCCGAAGTATTCACCAAGATCGTAGCCTATCGTCATTGAGGATACAATACCTGATCCGCCTACCGCGCCCACGTGCCCCATGGCATCTCCAATTGCGAAGAGGTTCGGTTTGAAAGTTCTTTTAACAGGGCCACCAAAGGCAAGGATTTCCAGTGCGAAATAGATATATTGCCCGCGATTAAGGCGATTCTTGAGAATTGGATGTGTTTTGGCAGCTTGATCTAGGATTGATTTTAAGTCATATTGATCATGATCTAGCCATGTCGTGACACCTAATTCAGCACGATTTCGCAGTTTGGGGAAAATCCAGATGATGGCGGGAATATCTAGGAGGAAGAATTCAAATTCATGGGGATCTGGGATGTTTAAATCTTCTGCTACGATCTTGATCGCAGGGCAGATATTTTTGGGGGGTTTAATGTCAGTAGGAAGCTCTAGTTTTGTGTGAAATCCGACTGCTGAAATTATCAATTTTGGAAAAACTTCGCGGATTTCTTCCCTTTCTCTATATTTCAATCCGATTATTTTCCCATCTTGTTCGAGTATTTCCAGCACTTCAGAGTTAAGTTTAATTTGAACGCCCTCTTTAATAGCAATTGATAGAAGCTCATCTATTAATTCTCGATATTCAATTCCTATTTTATCACCACTTGGAAGAGGGCGATGGGTGAATTTCTTGGTGGAAGGAGTGTAATATTTCGCACTCTTGTAGACAATTCGGCTTATTGAGTGGGGTATTCCTTTTTGGTTAAATACTTTGAGGAAAATTTCAGCGGCATTATCGATTACCTCGCCCTTAATTCGTTTACCAAACTCATTTTCTTGTTCTAGCAATAGAACGCTCAATTTCTGTCTTTTAAAACCAATGGCTGCTGATAAACCGGCAACGCCGCCACCAATCACAACAATGTCTATGATATTTGAACTCATTTTTTATCACTAGGACATTTTTGCTGGTAATACTTAAATCACAGGGGAAAGTTGTTTTGAAATAGAATTTACAAAATTATAGGGGATTTTTATGGGTAGAATTTTACGAGTTGATTTAGGAACTGAACAGATAAAGACGGAAGAGTGTGAAGTTATAGATGAAGAGAAGTATATTGGTGGAACGGGTGTAGCAGCTTCAATCTTTATCAGAGAAGTAGCTCCCCAGGTGAAACCATTTGATGCTGAAAATCGGCTGATTTTTTCAGTGGGACCATTTTGTGGCACCAAGGTTCCATTTTGCGGACGTCATTTTGTAATAGGGAAATAACCTTTGACGGGAATTTTGGGTGAATCGTCCGCAGGTGGCTTTTTTGGAAAGGAACTGAGGTCCGCAGGATTTGATATCCTTATCATTCAGGGAATTAGTGAAAAACCCGTGTATTTATCGATTCAAGATGGATCCGCAAGTCTCGAATTAGCAAAAGATCTTTGGGGTAAAGGAACGAAGGAAACTGAGGAGACCTTGAAGAAATCTTTAGGGGATGAAAAGGTGAAAATCGCCTCCATCGGACTTGCAGGTGAGAATCTTGTGAAATACGCAGCAATTATTAGCGAGGAAAGTCATGCAGCAGGGCGGTGTGGCCTCGGAGCTGTAATGGGAAGCAAAAAGTTAAAGGCAATTGCGGTAAGAGGAACTGGAAAAGCGCCAGTTAAGAAGGCGTCTGAATTAACAGAGGCCGTAAATAAGCTCCGCCAACTGACCAAAGATTCGCCCTTTGCAGGGGTAATGGGAACCTCAGGAACACCACTTCACTTGGATACCATGGTCACGGTGGGTGATATCGTGATTAAGAATTGGACTGTCACACGATGGAAAGGGATGAAGAAGTTAGGAGCGAACGCCATTGCTAAGCGAGGAGATCTTAAAAAGTATGCTTGCTTTGGATGCCCCGTAGCCTGCAAAAAATTACTGGAATATGAGGGAAATTGGGTCAAAATGCCCGAATATGAAATCCTTGCATTACTCGGTACGAACCTAATGGTGGCTGATTTGGAAACGCTGATTAAATGGAATTTGCTTGTCAATGATCTAGGGTTAGATTCCATTTCACTCGGGGGTTGTATTGGTTGTTTTATTGAAGCTGCTGAACGGAATCTTCTTGGTATTGATTTAAAAGAGTTTGGATTTCCACCGGATCCCGAAAACCCGGAGAAATGCCAAGTATGGGGAGCAACAGAGGTGATTGAGAAGTTAATCAATATGATTGCTAAGCGGGAAGGGATTGGAGATGAATTAGCTGAGGGGGTTAAACAATTTTGTGAGAAGAGAAAACTCCCAGAAGAGCTCGCGATCCATGGGAAAGGGCTTGAAGTTCCTGCGCATGAGCCAAGGGCAAGCAATTTGACGGCGCTAGATTATGCAACCAGCCCTCGAGGTGCTTATCATTGTAATGAACCTATGCTCATTTCCTTTAACATGAATCTAAAGCAAGAACTGGGGCTTACTGAAATTATTGA
>JAEOSY010000639.1 GCA_016840125.1 Candidatus Helarchaeota archaeon
GAATCATGTCCATTTTGCTTCAAACATCTTGGCGAACTTGACACACGCCTCCTCAAGAAGGGTGAGAATACTTGGTGTCCCCACTGCAAGAAATTTATTGAACCAAAGGAATACCCGAAATAATATTCTTTTCTTTTTTTCTATTTTTTATATGTTTTATAGCCCAATGAAAGCCAATGTGTAACACCTTGTAAAAGTGCATCGCCAAATTGCTCCGTATCTAAGTTTTTTAAGAAACTTTGTTTGAGAATCTTTATCATGCTTGCAACATCATCCAATTTATCACGATTTTCTTCAAACACACCCCACCAATTGTCCCATGCGGTGATAGCTTCTTCAAGAATAGTTTTTGCCTCTTCATCAAAGATATATCCTATGTGCGCTAAGCAGAGTGTATCATAAGTGATTGATTTAAGTTTGTTAATTGAGGTTAGAAACGCTTCTTTGTTGCAAAAAGGTGGCATAAATGCTGGAACCATGAATGCATCAGAAACTTTATAACCAAGTGAATCCCCTACAAAAATATTCTTATTTTTTTCATCGAAGAGGGCAATATGATCCATGGTATGCCCGGGTACATCAAAAACCTTTAACCTAATTCCATCCAGATTTATGATATCACCCTCATTCACCGGGGTTACATCTTCGATGTTTTTATACGCTGCTTCAGCGAAAACTCCGTTCCAAGACTGATCCTTCAAGAGAGGAATCGCCTTTTGGGATGCTATAACCTCGATTTTCTTTCCCATCTTTGCCGCCTTTTTTCGCATTCGAGGTATAGCCTGGGTATGGTCCCAGTGGGAGTGTGTAACAATAATCATATCTGGGGGGAAGGCACCCAACTTTTCCAGATCCTTGATGATGTATCGCGCTTCAGTACTTGTTCCCCCATCTATCAAGCATTTTTTCCCACCTTCTATGAGATAAACCGCAGTGACACCATGAACTCCCATCATAGTAATATCAATCAGAGTTGTATTCTCATTCACTTTTCCAACCTTACGATTTGCAGTCATTTTTTCATCACCTTTTCAACAATCATTGCTTTTCTTTCTTGCTTAGGATCTATTTAAAGATTTAGTCCAAAAACCTAGTCAAGAAATATCTTGGTGAGTTTACTTATTTTATGACAACAACAATAGGTATTAAATATAAAGACGGAATAATTTTAGCAGCTGACCGACAGGTTTCCTCCGATAATTTCGTTGCATCGAAATATGGTGACAAGATTTACCAAGTTGATAAAACTACAGGAGTAACAATAGCTGGTCTTGTAGCTGATGCGGTTAATCTGGTGGAACGGCTCAGAGCTGAATTTAAATTATATTATTATGAACGGCGAAAACAGATTTCAATCGAAAACGCCTCCAGACTCGCCTCCAATATCTTTTATGGCACATTTCGCGGGGGTCGTCCTCTCTATACCCAGGTTTTGATCGCAGGATTTACCAGTAACGGTCACAATGGCCACCTCCCCGAACCCAAACTCTATGTTATCGACCCATCAGGCGGCACGATCGAGGACAAATTCATTGCCACAGGCTCTGGCTCACAGGTAGCCTATGGAACCTTGGAAAATTACTATCGCGAAGATTTAACAGAAAATGAGGCTCTTAAAATAGCTTATAAGGCATTAAAATCTGCAATTGAAAGAAATCCATATACCGGAAGTGGTATAGATGCCGTAATAATTTCGCGGGATAATTACAAGCGGTTGACAGATGTGGAATTAGTGAAACAGGTAGAAGAGGTGAAAAACTGATGTTTGGAGTAGGTGATGCTGGATATGATCGTACTATAATGTATTCACCTGATGGTCGAATTATTCAGGTTGAATATGCACGAGAAGCAGTTCGTCGTGGATCTAGCGTAGTTGCGCTTCGTTGTAATGAAGGAATTGTCATATTAGCAGAAAGTCGAAGCCATTCGAATTTGATCGAACCAAATGAAAAGATATCCCAGATCGAAGATAACCTTTACGTTACATTTTCAGGTCTACTAGCGGATGCTCGGGTTTTAGTAAATGAAGCTCGCGTACATGCACAAGTTCATAAAATTACATATGGAGAGGAGTGTGATGTGGAATCCATTGCTTGGCACTTAAGTAAAATTGCCCAACGTATCACCCAATTTGGTGGTCGCCCCTTTGGATTGGCAATTATCATTGCAGGTATAAATAACTCTCTACCCGTAATTTCTATTGTAGAACCTGGAGGCGCGAAATACAATGCAAAGGCAATAGCAATAGGAAAAAATGAAGTCGAATTAATGAAATACCTTGAAGAGAATTACAAGGACACTCTTTCTCTCACGGAATGCAAGGAATTAATAGAAACCGCCTTTATAAAATCCAACACTGATAAGAATAACTATGAATTAGTTGTAATGGACATAAGAAACCAAAAAATCGAGCGAACCCTTGTAGAACAAAAATAAGCCCCTCTTTTTTTTATTTTACTTTTTTGAATTGTATTTTAAATTTTCATTCTTCATATTAATAAATCGAGAAGATAAATGAGCATTTGAGAAACGGTTGCGATTCTCTCGTATCGAATTATTGTGTCATAATTCGTATTTATGGAATTATTCAATATAGATAGAGCACTTGTATTATAACCAAAGGCGCCAGTTAGCCCATAGGTTCCTTGTAACTTAAAAATTACAACTTCTTTTACCCCCATGTCCTTACAAATTTTCACATCTGTCACAATTTCATCGAAATCCTGGTAAACTCCCTGGTTCACGACTCCCAAACTAATAGAAACTGCATCAGTTCCAAATTTATGCTTCATTAGCTTGACATAAGAGGAGGTGAAATACGGATTTGACTCGACGAGATATGTATCACCTTCAACTATCGATCTGTAAAGCATGATGTTGTACATATCGTAGTTATAAGGAGGAAAGGCCGCATATTGTAAAAACGATTGAACTGAGTTGTCGAAATCTACTATATCTATTAAACCCTGCAACATTGCAGTTATGTGGGTCTCAAACCCCAACGCCTGTAATTCATCATTTAACAATTCATAGCCCTGAACCGCTTCCAAATAAGCTTGGTTATTCGTTGATTCACAGATATATCTACCTAAACCAATTAAATCGCCCGAGTTGAGGTAGGCGAACAGTTCATCTGTAAAATAATGCGGACTTTCCACATCATTTATGAATCCTTTTACGCACGTTAGATTCTCACTAATAATGAACTGTGCCAATCCTAAGGTTTTATTTCTGTATCGCTCATGATTGTAAATTGCAGAAAAATCTCCAAAAGGAGTTATACATAAGTAAATTTCAATTGAGTAATTCATGAATCGATGCATAGAATCATTAAATGCACTTTGTGATCCAGGTAAAATGCTATCTGAAATGAAAACATAGAGGGACGAATTAAAAAGATTTAGTTGATTCAATAATTCATCGGAATATCCACTTGCATCCCAGCCTGACCAAAAAGAAATCTTAATTTGATTCGTAGTATCTGGAATGATGATATCAGCATTATAACCATTATAAGAGAGAATGGAATTAACCCCAAAAAAAACGACTAAAGTAATTCCAATCATATTTTTTCGGGTAAAAAATTTCTTACTCCGTTTTAAATCCTGATTTCCATCTGTAATTATTGTAAGTTTTTGAATTTTTCTAAAATTTAAGCTAATTATTACACTAGAGAGTATCGAAATAGCTGTATAAATCATTCCTACTATAAGCACATTGACTAATTCTGTATTTATCGTCAGTAAGGTCAATAGAATTCCTAGAAAAATAAAAATTACATTTAAAAAATAGCAACCAAAGATCACCCACAACTTTATCCGCTTGCTCGTATAGAACAGGAAGAAAATAATGCCTATTATGATAACCGCAGAAAGACTCGCCCAAAAAATCCAATCGATAAACTCATGCAAGAAGGCAATAGAAAAGGCTGTAATTCCCAACGTTATATATAAGAAAAACCCTAGTTGAACACAGAAGATCACTCGAATAAGGATTTTTAGAAACTTATTTCTTCTTACGTTATTGGACA
>JAEOSY010000640.1 GCA_016840125.1 Candidatus Helarchaeota archaeon
CCTTGAAATGACATATTTGGAGAGAAAATACAACCTCCGATTTTCAATGCATTTAAATCTTTACGATGTATGAACACATCAACCGAAATATGGCCTAAACAGAATACACGACGTTTTTCCACTTTTAATACCCATTAAACAAACGATTCAGCAATTTAATCAAGGCTTATACTTGGTATCCAGTTTTTAATGTCTTTTTGCTTCTTCAATTTATCCATGTTATGTATGATTTGAAGGGCATCAAACGCAGTTTCTACACATTTAACTTCAGATTGATGTTTCATCTCGTTTGGAATGAATTCATTTGTTGTACGATTTGCAAACACCGCACAAACCATTCCAGCCCTGAAATTAAGAATCTGTGCTAGATTAAATAATGCAGATGCTTCCATTTCCATATTGTAAACTTGAACTTTAGCTAATTCTTCATATAAGGTGGGATTTCTTACTGGAATTCCAGGAATCTCTCTTCCCTGAGCTCCATAAAATCCTGAGGCTGATGCTGATAATCCTATATGATACGGGATTTTTTTTCTTTTTGCAGCTTCCCCGAGACCAAGAATAACTTCATAATTTGCAATAGCTGGATAACCCTCTGGAACAAAATAATTACTGGTATCTTCTAACCGAACAGAGCCTGTTGAGATGACTAAATCCCCTACATTAATGAAAGGTTGTAGTCCTCCACAGCTTCCCGCTCGAATTATGGTAGGTGATTTACAGACTTGCATGATTTCTACCATAGCAATTTCTACATTTCCGGGCCCAATTCCGGTACTCATTACTGAAATATCTATATCTCCAATTCTACCGGTAATTGTATTAAATTCTCTTATATGAGTTTCCAGATAAACTTCCTTAAAATCATCTCTTACTAAGTTTGGTCGTGCTGGATCTCCTACTAATACAATATTTTCAGCTAATTCTCCTTCGGCTAAACCAATATGATATTGTCTTCCTACCTCATCCTTGACAATATTTGCTCCTGTTATATCACCAGGTTTTTTCTGACTCATTTTTCATCAACACCTCTTCTCAGTCTTTCAACAATCTAAGCCAGTACTTGTGAGATTAAATTCCTTTTTAATATCTATTAATAATGAATTATTTTTTGTTTCTGTTTCTGATTCTAGGTAAAATTTAACCTTGGGTTCTGTTCCCGATAATCGGATTAATAAACAAGAATGATCTTTCAAATAGACCTTTAATCCATCTAGTTCATCAATACGTGAAATCTTGTGTGACCATAACGTTGGTAATTCTTGTATTGTTTCCTTAATTTGCTTCTTCTTTTCTTCTGTAATTTTGAAAGCAACTCGAATTATCTTACGTTTTTCATATTCATTCAGCACACTGGACAATTTATGTCCTTTGGTTATTTCTAAAAGCCTTAAAACTGGATATAAGCCATCTATCCATTTACCGAAGGAGGGGAAAATTAATTTATTTGGTTCTGCAAGAAATAATACATTTTTCTCATTTATATGCTCCCTATTTCTCCCAATTCTACTGATTTTAACCGTAGCTCCATATTTTTCTGCCAATTTCACGGCGTCTTGAGTACAATCACTTGTGAGATAAATAACATTTTCTTTTTTGTCCGAATATTTTAAATGGTCAATAAAAAAATTGATCAAAGTGGTTGCTTTAACTAAGTCGCCCTTTTCATTGATAATAGCAAATCTATCCCCATCCCCGTCATGAGCAATACCAATATCCCTTTCATCTTCTTTAACGTTTTCAATTAATGCCTGAAGGTTCTCTCGCGTGGGTTCACTTGGCCTACCTGGGAAGGTGAAGTCTAAGTGAGTATTAATAGAATATACTGAATTAAAGCCAAGTTTTTTGAGTATTAAAGGAGTGACTAAATTCGGTACGTTATTTGCACAGTCTAATGCAATTCTTATCTCAGTATTCGATATCTGGACAGATTTTGTAAGATATTCACTGAATTGGTTTATGATATTGTGAGTGCTGGAAAATGTGTTATTCCCTACCAAATGCCATGATAAGCCATTTGATTCACCTGAGTCTGCAAATGAAGTTGTAGATAGATTATTTTCCTCGATTTTAGCTTCTGTTGACTCATTACATTCCCCTCCTTTCCAAAAAAGTTTAAACCCGTTATGGCCAGGTGGATTATGGGATGCTGTTATCATAATCCCTAACGTGTCATTAATATCGGAAAGAAACGAAACTACAGGAGTGGGAACACGACCAATGTCAGTAATTTTCCCAGAATGACTAGAAAATCCACTCATAAAACAAAATTTTAAAATATCTCCCGTTGCGCGTATATCAGATCCAATATACACCGAGTTTTCAAGAAAAAATGTTTTTCCGACTGCTCTACCCAGATTATACCCATATTCAGGAGTGATTGTGTCGTAATCTCCCCGTACTCCTGAGCTACCAAACCATTTTCCCATAATTAATCAATTTAGATTGAATTATTTTTCTTTTTAATATCTGTATGACTAATTTTGTCAGACAACTTTAACAAAAGAGTTCTGGACAGGATGAGTCACACATCCGCTATCCGGCAGGATCGACCCCAGAGAAGGGGTAGGAACCATAGGGACTACTTGAGATGTCTTCCGATAACGATAAAGAATATTACAGGCAGCATTGTAATCTGTATTGAGCTTCACCCCACAGCTACCACAGCTGAAGCGGCCACGTGATTTGCGATTGGATTTCGCCGTATATCCGCACAGACTGCATCGTTGCGAGGTATAGGCCTCATTCACCCGGACGACAGTCATTCCCACTAGGTGTGCTTTATACTCAAGCATCTGGACGAGACGAAGAAGCGGGAGGTGAGCAAACGCCTGATTGGTACGTTTACCAAGGTTACAATGTTGCTTCCAACGTGGGTTATACCCAATGACCAACGTGTCAATATTGGCCTGTAAACAGTAGGTAATAAGTCGGCGAGAGACCTGATGGAAGAAATCAGTTAATTTATTCATTCGGCGACGATGAAGGCGTTGAATACGCCGAGTAGTGGCGTGGGGAGAATGACGCGCTACTAATGAGCGATAATGGGCAATCTGTTTATTATACCACTGATTAATGGTCTTAGCGACCCCGCCTTTGACGAGTAATCCGTCTGACGAAGTTACGAGGTTTGTAAGACCGAGATCTAACCCCATCGCTCGGTGAGGGGAATTAGAGGAGGGAAAGGGGGAAGCTTGCACTTCATAAAGTAATTCAACAATGAATCGGTCATAAAATGGTACTAACCGGGCCCCCACACAGGTTTCTGCAGTTAACGGCAGGTTATCCACCGGAAAGGTAGGAAAGCCACGATCCATGAGATTTTTCGCAAATAACACGCGTTTTGCACGGATTCGCACCCGAGGACGTGGAAAATTCAGTATCTGATAGCTATTTTTGGGTTTATAGCCAGGTATTCGTGGTCGAGTCTGAAACTTGGCGGGTTCTTTTTTCCAGGCTTTTATACTATTAAAAAAACTCCGCCAGACTTGTTCTACCTGTATTAATACTTGCTGGGGAAGATAGCTATCAGAGAGGTCTTTTAAGGCTAAATAAACTGGCTCTTTCTTCAGCTGATGATACAAACTGACATATTGGACCCATTTGCCTGTTTGGAAGAACGCTTGTCGTACAATATAGGTGGCCCTATTATACAGATTTTTAGCACAGGTACATAAATCAATGAAAATAGGCCGTGGTTTCATCTGAATTCGGATGGCCAACTGCGGATGAGTGTGGTTTTTGCTACGCATTTCCGCTTCAGTCAGAGGGTTACCGTTTATAACTTAGTGAGAGAGAGAGGTAAGCGAATAAACCGAAAATGATTCATATTCTCGAAAATGAGAGGGAATTGCTTGTGGGACAAAAGGGATCATATTCTTTGAATTTAATTTCCTAATTTCACTTGATTATAGTAATATGATCGATGAGATGGCTAAGCATAGAAATATTGCTAGAATTAATCCGGTGATACCAAAAGTTCCTAAAATTAAACCACCAATTGATGTTCCAATAATGGTACCAACTGCTATTAATGCTTGCCGAACAGACATCGCTTTTCCAGTGTTTTTCTCTCCCATCATATCTACAATCCATGCCATAGGTGCTGGGATAAGAGACATCATCATGAATAAGAGAATAATACAGATTAGAAGAAATATAACAGTTTGTATATTTAATGACGTCATTCCTTCTAATATATTATCTATTAAACCAAATTCGAAAATAAAGTAGATTAATAGAATCAATACTCCTGTACTAACAAACCCAATCACCAAGACTGGTTTTCGCGCCCATTTATCCGAAACTCTTCCCCAGAATACCAATCCCCCTAACGCCGCAATTAACAATCCTATCCCACTGAAAATGAGTGTTGTTAGCGGTATTTCGACACCAGGTATTTCGACAAGGACCCTGTCAATAATTGGGATTAAGAATGTTCCAAAAGATACAATAGTTGATATTGCTAACCAATGGATACTAAGTTGTACCATGGGTTTGGAGAAAAAGAAATTATCTTTGTATTTACCTCCTAGTCGAAAATTAATATTATTAAAAGCTTCTTTGAAAGAAAAGGGGGTATACTCCCCCTTATCGGGGACCGGGATGATAAGAACTGCTGTTGCCAATAATAACAGCCCAAAGACGAGGAAGGATTGCTCAGCTATTTCTGACCATAAATAGAAGCCAAGAATAGCTGCACTAACACCTCCAATAGCCAAGATGATATTTATAAATGCCATTGCTTCTCCTACACGATCCTTTGGACTATTTTGGACCCATAATGCTATCACTGAACCTATCCGTAATGCACTCCCAATTCCCAACAGAG
>JAEOSY010000641.1 GCA_016840125.1 Candidatus Helarchaeota archaeon
CTACTAGAAAAATATGGATGGTTTCCGTATCCGGGGTCTCGTCATATTGCTGAATTTCTACCGGATTATTATAATTATTTCAATAATAGAATTCAGAGTCCTTATTGGAGATTTCCGAAACTTCGGAATGTCCGACTATTGGGTACTGGTCGTAAATTTGCTTATGGGATTTTTAAGATGATAGGATCAGGGATTTTTGTACCAAAACCCCGCTCCAGTGGAGAAAACGCCGTAGAAATGACTACTGCATGGCGAAACAATGAACCTACTCCTTTTGTAGTTAACATTCTAAATGACGGAATTGTGCCACAGCTTCCTGAGGATAGCATAGTGGAGGTTCCTGCATTCTACAAAAACGGAAAAATTACTCCTGTTTCTACGATAAATTTAGATTCCAAAGTTGCAGATACATTACGTCCGCATAGTGAACAACAACGTTTGACAGTTGATGCTGCATTAGGGAATGATATAGAATTAGTGATTAAAGCAATGCAACATGATCCTATGAACAAGTGGATCGAAGATCCCGAACGCGTCGAATATCTCACAAAATTGTTGCTTTTCTATCAACAACAATGGTTGCCTGAAGAATGGCATGAATGGATACCAAAAGAAAGTGAACTGCGGAAATCTAAATGGTGGATATCTCCAAAGGATCTACAGAAATTTGGTAGAATCTATAAAAAGAAGAAATTCCATTTGATTGATAGCTTGAAATCCAAAGCTTATTTTTTCGAAGAAAAAAAAAGTGATTAAAATAATCAATTTGATTTTAATTTCTACTGGGTTTGAACCCCATGAATATCAGAATATATGCAGTTAACATAAGTGCTCGTGCAGGGGCAATTATAATCGGAAATCTTTCAGACAACAAAGCATCAAGAGCCCCGCTTACACCAAAAAAGATCCATCCGATTCCTAGAGCAACTGCTTTTTTAAATTCAGGAGTTCCCTTGATTTTACGTGTAAGTGCTAGAAATCCTCCTCCAAGTACCGCTACTGCACCTAATATATAAAATGCTTGAATTACTAAACCGACTCCGGTAAATGATATATCCATTAAATTCCTCGTAAATTCATAGGCATAATAAACCGGATATTCAAAAGTGTATTCTGGAAATAAGTAGAAGAAAAACCAGAAAACTAAAGCTACAGGAATAAGAATCCACATCGTTTTGTAGCGCCAATCATGCTTAAATATATTAAATCCCAATATCATTGCTACAATCATAGTAAGTGGGGTTAGAGAATAACTTAAGTAGGCATATGTAGGACCTTGAATATTCGTCCCAAGTAATAATGCTACAAACGAAGTTGCAGGTCCCGAGTAGAAAAAACCTAACCCGATGAATAAAAGCCCAACAAGAGGAAGAAGACCTTTCTTAGACTGAAAATATTTAACGAAACAATAAATTCCAAATGAAAACCCTAACAAAACATTTACTAACGCTGAAATCCCATTGAAATAATCTAATGAATTTGTAATAGCCATAAAATAACCTCCTAGAAGCAATATAAGTATGCCCATTCTTGTGCTAAATAAATTGAGTATTACCTAGATAATTCAATTTGTCCATTTGTCTTTGGTTGAAATTCAGATTTTTCCCTTATGGCTAATACTTAAAAATTAGTACAATTAACGTATTTACTATGACTCCGTACAAAGTAACGATTGAAATTGTCGATATTCTTGAAGAAGGAAATTGTCCATTAAACCATAAAGTAGGGGAATCTTTCAATTATCCTGAAGACCGCGGAAAAATCTGTCCTGCAGCATTTAATTCCATTTATCCGTACGTACGTGTGTTGGAATCTGGTGGCTCGTATTCATATTTTGAAGATGAAGGAAACACCCATAAGGCTTGTTGTCCTGATTATAAGCGCCCTGTCGTCTTTAAAATGATGCGATCTGAAGAATAATATTGGAGACAGTTATTTCGAACAGTGTTCTTCGTTCACTACATCTCCCATCAAATTTATTCCCCTTTTTTTTATCCCTCATACTCATTTAAATATGCGAGATTGCCAATTATAGATGGAGAAATTATCATGCTGTCTCAAAAACAAGTAAAAAATGCAATTGAAGTCGAGATTAGTGAGGAAGAACTCAAAATCATCACCACTAACCTGAATGAATTGATCCAAATTGTAATTACAAATGTGAAACGATTC
>JAEOSY010000642.1 GCA_016840125.1 Candidatus Helarchaeota archaeon
GGTCTATTTATTAATCCAATCATTGGAAAGAAAAAAAGCGGAGACTTCAAAGATGATGTAATTCTAGCATCATATGACACATTAATGAAACATTATTACCTCAAAGATCGAGCAGTTATGTCTATTCTTAGAACTTCAATGAAATATGCAGGACCACGCGAGGCAATTCATCATGCAATAATGCGTAAAAACTTCGGCTGTACTCATTTCATTGTAGGAAGAGATCATGCTGGAGTTGGTAATTATTATGGCCCATATGATGCCCATGAAATATTTTCTGAATTTCCAGATCTAAGAATAATACCTGTATTTTTCAGATCTTTTTCACGATGCACAAAATGTGGTGGAGTGGTAAATGATAAAATCTGTCCGCATGACCAAAAGTATCATATCAATTTCAGTGGTAAAAAAATACGCGAATTACTTACAAATGGAGAAATACCACCTGAGGACATGATGAGAAAAGAAGTTGCAGAAACAATTCTCAAGTTTGATCATCCTTTTGTTGAATAGAGGGAAAAAAAATGCTAGAAAAATTAAATGGCAAGGGCATTTTGATTCATCACTGGGATACTGATGGCATATGCTCTGCTCGTCTCTTATTAGAACATTTATCAGACAAAGACATTATTAACAGAACACCACAGCTTGGATACTATTATCTTACCGATGAAGAACTAGAAGAGTATTCAAAATATGATTTTGTTATTGTTGTTGACATGTCTCTTACAGAGGATAATATTCTCAGACTTTCAAAAAATGCACAAGTAATGATATTTGACCATCACTTAGGTAAAGTATACAAAAATATTTTACACCACAATCCAGTGATAAAAGGTGAAAATCCTGATGATTACCCATCTGCCAGTTGGATAATAAATGATTATCTTGGAAATGATGAAAATTTGTTTGCAATACTTGGTATACTTGGAGATCATGAACAGAAAATCAAGAATAATAAAAAATTCATGGAAATTATTGATGATTACTGCAAGAACAATAACCTGACATTTGATGATTTACTTAAAATGGTCTATCTACTAGATTCAAACTACAAATTAGGTGATAAAGAAATTGTTGAGGAAGCACCACACCAATTGCTTAGTCATGGTTCCGCTGAAGATATCTTAAACAATAAACAATGGAATGAGAACTATACTAAACTAGATGAAGAATTGACAAAACAACTAAACATGCCTGCAGATGAAGTAAATGAAATTATTTTGAAAAAAATAAACACACCTTACAACATTATTTCAACAATTACCAGAAAAATTGCTTGGGGTAGTGGGAAAAATACAATTGTAATAAACACAGGTTTTTATCATGATAAAGATCAAATCTATATGAGAAGTAAAAAAAATGCAGAACCAATTATTTCAAGAGGGAAATCACTTGGTTTTAAATGTGGAGGAAAAAAAGAAGTTCTTGGGGCAATTGTGCCAAAGGATAAAACTGATTCCTTTGTAGAAGAAATATTAGATTTTTTAATAGGTGATTAAAAATGAAAGAACAAAAAGCAACAAATGTAACATGGCATGAACATAAAGTAACAAAAAAAGAGAGAGAAGAATTATTAAAACAAAAAGGAGTAGTAATATGGTTTACTGGACTATCGGGTAGTGGTAAGTCCACAGTTGCCAATGAGGTAGCTAATAAATTACACTCGATGGGCAAACTAACATATGTGCTTGATGGAGATAATATACGACATGGGCTTAACAAAGACCTTGGATTTTCTCCAGAAGATAGAAATGAAAATATTCGAAGAATTTCAGAAGTGGCTTGTCTTTTTGCAGATGCAGGTGTAATTGCGATAACTGCTTTTATCTCTCCATATATAAAATATAGGAATTTATGTAGAGAGTTAGCCGGAGAAGGTAAATTTATAGAGATTTACACGAAAGCTTCACTTGAAACCTGTGAAAAAAGAGATCCAAAAGGTTTATACAAAAAAGCAAAAGCAGGAATTATAAAAGATTTTACAGGTGTTAACGCTCCTTATGAAGAACCAGAGAATCCTGAATTAGTCATAGACACAGATATATATAACATAGAAGAAAGTGCAGACCTCGTTTTGAAAAAATTA
>JAEOSY010000073.1 GCA_016840125.1 Candidatus Helarchaeota archaeon
ACCACATCTCAATTATTAAGCCCATGTTTGAATGATGCAACATGTATATAGTAATTGGGGTTTTCGGTAGGACACCGAAGGGAGCGAAGCGACCGGGGAGTTTCGGAAATAGTTAATCGAATATAAACCTGCTTGACAAGCCACGCCAATATCACCTAAGGAATCTGAGGGAGTTTACTATGAGAAAGAAATGCCCTTTCTAAGGAGGTTTATCATGTTTAGAAAACATTTTGTACTTATTTGTATAGTATTCATAGTAACGCATTGGAATTTAAGTTGGGGTGAAAATCATGATTTTAGATTTACGAGATGGGGTATGACCCAAGAAGAAGTGATCTCCTCAGAAGAAAAAGTGGATCCGGTTGAAAAAACAGATAATATGATTAAGTATAAAACCCAAATTTTAGGGAAAAACTTTGAGTTACACTATTTATTCTCTGAAGATAAACTTATCGGATCAGTATACAAGTTAGATGATAATTATTTAACCTCAGATAATTTTATAGGTACTTATAATGAATTAAAAAAAGCATTAACGAAAAAGTATGGACAGCCCAGTAGAGAAACAACAAATTGGCTGAATGATACCTATAGAGATATTCGCAAAAAATGGGGTCTTGCCCTTAGTTTAGGTCATGTAGAATATGCATCAACATGGAAAACCCAAAATACAGCAATAAAATGCAGCTTAAGCGAAGTAAACTACTATGTTTTATGTTTAGTAGAATATTTGAGTTCAGAATATTCGCACTTAACAGGTGGAATTAAGAAAGAAGATAAATCCGATGAAATCAAAAAAGCCGGGGAATTTGATCCATTATAGAGATCAGTGTTTGACAAATGACGAAGTGGATTAAGATGACATGGAGTTATTGACAATCTCTGGTGGGGCCTGTTTTGGCGCACCCGGTAATTCAGAAATGTTGGCACAATAAATGAGACTCGTCCTTTTTCCCATTCTGGACTTTAAGATGTGCTTGCTCAAGAGTTTTATTCAAGATATTCCTCTATATATTCCCACCGGTCCTTAAATGCAGATAATGATTCCTCAGTAATTGCCGTATGAGGGGAATCCCACCTTTTAGGTCTTATTCCCTTATGTTTTGCGAGGTAGTCTTTATGGCCTTTAATTATTTTGGCACGAAGTGTTAGCCACGGGCAAATATAAAATTTATCTTCTCCATATTCATTCAATCTAACAAAGACACAAACCAAACCCCTAACTGGGCATTGTTTTGCACGACCTATTATCTGACGTTTGCCCTGAAACGTTATGTTGCAAAATTGTCTGATGTCAGAGAACTGCCAAGAACCTCCACGGATAGTCTTTACCTGTACTGATACATGTCTTCCCTTTTCGTCAGATGCTATAATGTCGTAATGAGGGACATTACCCGTAAAAGTAGTAGCAATAAGACCTCTCCTTGATAACTCTGCAGCCACAAGGTACTCAC
The DNA here is from genome assembly GCA_016840125.1 of Candidatus Helarchaeota archaeon. The sequence goes on from JAEOSY010000073.1 coordinate 1,455, forward strand.
CTGCCTGTCCTACTAATTTAGTACTTCGTCCTGTTGCCATTTTTCAATTCCCTATTAAATTTATTCAGAATATGTATTTTTAATGATCCTCATCTATCGGCAACTAAGCGGTGAAACCAATATCAAAAACGTCATGACAGGATGGGCAGATAAAAAGCCACTTGGTGATATTATCCTCCTTCTTGAACATAGAGTGAAAACCATCTTTGTATCCACATGACGGGCAGACCTTAAACTCGCCATCCATCTTAACATTCTTAACTTCGTAATCCATATGATACTCCCCATTGAAATTTGATTGCATGAAAATGTGCTGGCATCATACATCACCGAGGGATCATTTTCAAATCATCTTATTCCAACAGCTGGGCACTACAGCAGATCCTACTTGTACGCCCTATCAATCATGATAGCTTGCTCTCAAAATCCAGTGGTAACACTGGAAGTATATCAATGTGCAGGATAGGTTATGAAAGGGAAATCCACAGATTTGGCAAGCTATGGCTTGCCGGGGTAGGACTGAGTTAGCACTCAGTCTAAAAATTTTTTTATTGATGAAGGCTCAATAGTTGGAGCTTTGCCGGGTAGAATCATAACGGTTAAAGTGCCATGTGCAAGAAGTTTTCCAGCTGTGTCGCTTATTTTGCAAGACGCATACCCCAATGTCTTACCGAGTTTAATTTGGCGACCTTCCGCAATAAGTTTGCCTTCTTTTACAGGCGAGAGATAATTAAGATTTAAATTGACAGAAGTTAACCCGGCATTTTCATCTTCTATCGCATAAAAAAGAGCCCAAGAAGCTGCTGAATCGAGAATAGAAGAAAATACCCCTCCATGAACTCCACCGAACGGATTAAAATGCTCATCTGCAATATCGATTTCAGAAATAGAATATCCAAGCCCCAGTTCACATATCCTCATAGATAGTAGTTGGAAGTATGGTGCATTATTGATTTTTTCGATGAATTTTTTAACATGCTCTGGATTAATTTTTCTCATATGCATCCCTTTTTGAATTTTAAATTGTATTTCGTATCCTTATGTTACGTATAATTTTGATTTATTTTGAATCCTAAAATTGACTATAATTTGGACGTGTCGGGAGATTAAAGAAACTCTATCTTTGAGAGGACAGGTTAATTGGAAACATATTGCAGGATCTTCTACTTTATGCTCGCCTGATAAATCGACAAAAGATGAAATTCTGTTTTATACCTGAAGGTGTCACATGGTCTTCTACCAAAGCTTCTACCAATTTGAAATTATCTCCCAGCTCATTTTGCAAGGCCTTCGGGCTATACCTTACAACAGAAAGCCCGCTGCATTTGGGCGGAGCATCCAGACCAAAGGTTGCTATGATTAGATGTCCATTTAGCTTTAAGGCTTTTTTAAGCGCATTGACATATCCTTTTCTATCCTCCTCTTTCGTTAGAAAATGAAATACGGCCCGATCATGCCAGAGGTCATATCGCACCTTAAAGCTATACCTTGTGACATCGGCCTCAATCCAATTAATTCTGCTGGATTTTTCACCAAGTTGTGATTTCGCTTTTTCGATTGAGCTTCTTGAAATATCCAAGACTGTCAACTTTTTATACCCCTGATCAAGAAGATTTTCGGAAAGCTTTGAAGTTCCAGCACCAACATCGATAATCCGGCTGTCAGCGCCAATGCCAGTATCATTGATAAGTTTCAGGGATCTTTCAGGATAAGCTTGGTACCAGCCGAGCTCAGTAGGTGCGTGTTTTTGATAGACACGTTCCCAGTGATTTTTTCGATTTCGTTTAAATAGCCTCAATTCAGACACCTCTCTGGCTTTTACCCCGGTGTGACGCTAAATCGTAATACCTTGCGAATATCGGGATTCTTATAGTATTGAAATATCATATTTACAACCGTCCGGGCAAAAAAGATTTAATATCGTTCTTAAATTTCCATTGCTATGGTAGGGGGGGTATATTCCTTTGAATGGAAGTCCTCAGGAATCACATCTGACGAGGTCTGAGCACCATAAATAAAAGACTTTTTGTATGTCTATTACAAGTTAGCAAGAGTGGTATCTTGGCAGAATGTCTCGTTGGGATCACCATAGTGGCCCTCCATTAATGTAACCCTATCACTGTAAATTGTCTCTATATACACGGAAGGTTTAGGATGTTTCATAGCTTCTTCTTAAACTTTCCGTCTCCTCCTTAACGTGGTGGTTCGGTTCCGTCTTGATGACTTTGACCTCCTTTCACTATCAAGGCGTTTTATCCTGAACCACCCGTTATACATTC
>JAEOSY010000074.1 GCA_016840125.1 Candidatus Helarchaeota archaeon
ACGTTCGCAACGTGGAGGCCGCGGGTCCAAGTCCCGCCTGGTCCACTATTTATTTTTTCTCTTAAAGGGCAGAACCAAAAAATATCGGTAGATTACTAATCAAAGATTTTTTGGATATAATACCAAAGAATTGCAGTTTCTACAAAATCTATAAATCTTATTCAGACTTTTTGTGAATTGAACAAGGGGAGTAGCAGCAATAGGTTTGTGGCATTCTCCACAAGCCAATTCTTCGATAGCTTCTTCTTCCTTGAGAATGAATATTTTTTCCCAGCCCCCCTCTTTTTTAGACACTTTCTTAACACAATCAACTACAGTCCTCCAGGTTCCTTTTATCTCCTTAAATCCCGAATATTTCGGTTTAGGACGACGAGTAACCTCAATTCCATGAATTGCAAGTATTTTCAATAAACCCTTTTTTGGGTTAAAGACGTTTAAAAAACAAACTAAGCCTTTTTTAAAGGCACCAACAACTGGGCCGGTCAAAGTTTGGTTTTTGTTAAGGAGGTGGTCATGGTATTTACTTTTTTCTAAAAAAAAGTACTTTCGATTTGTGGTCAGATTAACCTCCCAATCCTTTACTTCTTCATAAGCATGGTAAATATCCTTAAATTTCATTTAGAATCATTCCTTCCTTAATGTGTTTACTTAAGATCTTTCTCAAGAGTTAAATTACTTTTGTTTGTGTAGGGGTGAGATTCTTGTTTTTATAATTTTATTCTTTTTTGTTAGGAAAAAAAAGGGGAAAATTATTAGTCAACGATGTTCCAATGGGGAAACCCTGCACCGCATTTAGGACAGCTACCAGCGGGTTCACTACAGCTGCTACACAGAGCAAATCCGGTGCGACAATCTTGACATATGGCGGTCCTTTCAACAAAACTCGAACCGCATTTTGCGCATTCGCCACCCATATTTTTAACACTCCTAATTTTATAGTAATATATATTCAATATCTCTAATAAATGCTCCTTCGAATTTAGAGAACGTTTATATTGGGAAAAATCACAATTTTAGTGATTATAATAATAGTAATGTGATTCAAATGGAGAATGGGCAAAAGGATGCAGCCAAAACACCAACAAGCATGAAGGAAAACAACGATAATTTCTCTAAAATATTCTTCTTCATCATTCCATTTACAGTCCCCGTTATAGTTACTTTGGTGACATATTTGTTCTATCCCTTGACTCAAGCTTCCAATCTTGTCTGGATTCCACTCCTATTCATTTATTGGGCAACGATCTGGGGCTTTACGTTTCTCTATCGATATAAACGTGGAGGAGTCTTTAACAAAGAACGCTTTAAATTCACTTTAAAACTCAAAGGAGAGCGAGTATGGTTACAATATTTACTTGTCTATGGACCATTTATCTATTCAATTCCCTTGTTCTTCATGAATTATGCATTCAAATTATCTCTGGCAATGTATATTGTGATTCTTCTGGCCTCCATCATGAATGGTCCCGCTGAGGAGACTTTTTGGAGAGCCTGCTTAGATGATGCTGGAAAAAATGCGGGAGTTACTGAAAGGAACCGTCTTATATTTGCCCCAATTGTTTTTGCACTTTGGCATACCGCCTTTGTCATCCATTTATTTCCTTGGGATAACACCTGGATTCTGTGGTGGGGGGGAGTAATGGCGATGACCTGGTCTAGTGGGTTTATTTGGATGTGGGTTATGCACCGGTCTGGAAGATTAATGCCTCAGATCACCTATCATGCGTGTGCGAATTTTCTAAGTATATTTCCGATGTTCCTCATTACCGTGCTTGCATTCTATTTTTGATTATAGCGCATATGGTCAAATTGATTTCGTGATTAATTCTCAGTGAGGGTATAACTTAGCAAGTTTCTTTGCGGTTTCTTTTACTATTGAGGACGCTACTTCAATGGGTGTGTCTCGTCGCACAAATACACACAGGATCAAATCGTCATTTAATCTATGAAAAATACCATATCTTTTCTGATAATTGAGAATGATTTCATCCAACATGAGACCCTTGAATTTCCAAAAGGCATCCATTTGGGTCTTAACTAAATCTAAAAACTCTTTTTTCCCCATCCGAATCAAAGGAACACCTTCGATTGTAATTAGCGCGCAGTCTAAAATCTCATTCTTCGAACTTAACTTATCCATTATTTTCAAATATTTCTCTTTTAGTTTCTGGCCGATGTCAATTGTTTGCGTGTTTAAAAAGACATCTTCAATAATCTCACTTAAACCGCTGAAATCCTCGCTTGTACAATGAGGATTTCCAATGGAGTCACTGAATCTTACTTGGATGATATTTCTTATTTCAATTAATTTCTGATGAATATTGATAACGCTATCAGATTTATCAAAAAGAACCGTTAAGATTAACTCATCTCCAATAACCTCGAACAATATCCGAAAGGGTCCTAGTTCTATATCTTGTACATCTGCTTGAAAGAGACTTTGAGATAGCGTAAAAAAGGCTGAAAAAAAGCCACTGAGGATTGTCTCATCCACTTCTAGCTGTCCGAGGTCTTTCTTGTATATATTTGCCCCAGTTCTTTTGAGGATTAAGAAGTGTTGAATCATTCTATTATTATTGTACCTTTTTAAACTTTTAAAATCATTTAACGGAAAAATTTAATATTATTTATGAATTAGAAATCAAAGGTATATTTAAAATCGGTAAATCTTTAACTAAATGTAATTGATGAATTTTAAACAATTAAAGGTCCAGTGGCTTAAGTTCTGGGCTTATAACCCAGTACGGCGAAGCTTGGTTAAAGCGCTCGGCTGATAACCGAGAGAAAGGGTCGAACTTTAGAAGTTTTAGCCCTTCTCTAAATCGTGGGTCCGAATCCCACCTGGACCACCATCTTTTTTTAAATTATAGGTAATTCGCCAGGCGGATAATACAGAATCTTGCCATTTTCTAATTGCTGCTCCCAGAAGAGCAGAGCTTTTTTATAAGCCTCTTGTTCGTATAATTCTGCAACCCCGGAAACGGAAGCTTGAATTTTTGTTTTCTTCTCGTAGGCTTGTCGTCGTAAAAGTAAGGCGCGTTCAAAGAAGGGGCGTTCGATCTCATCATGTTCATTAAGTCCTACAATCCCATTCCGTTTATGAAAGGTGAGGAATTCACGGTACAATTCCTTGTGAAATAGTTTCTGTTTAGCTGCTGTTGTGTCCATGCGACTTGTTAGCCAGGCATGAATTTGGCGCGAAATAAAGATAGCATCGAGAAGTTGATCATCGGAAGCCCCCCAAAATTGGTTGGAATAACCTATGATTTGCTTGCCGATTTCATCAATTTCGGAGTCATGGTAAATAATAAAGTTGGAAGCGGTATTCAGAGTAGGAAACGTTTCGAGAAGATCCCAGAAGGTGAGCATTACAATTTTCGAGGTCTCCTTCCGTTTCTTGGTGTCTTCATCCTCCAGTGAAATCGAGAATTCAAAGGGCATGATGATTATAACCTTATCAAGATATTTGAGATGAATAAAGGGTTCTGAGATATAGATTAAGCGACCATCCTTTTCATCGATGGTTGGAATAAAGGGGATTATAATGTCTTTCAAAGTCGGAGCCCTCTTTATTGCGTGAGCTTTTTCTCGAGTTCTAAGGCTAATTCCCACTTTCGTTGATAATATTTGGATTTATTTTCAGAGACCTCGTTGTTAATAAGCTCTGCCAGCTCATATTTATCTGTACAAGCATTAATAGACGAGACTCTCGCATTGAAGATTGCCAAATTATGCCTCACTCGCGCGAAGCGGTTTATATTAAACTCTTCAATCACATTTCCCATAAAATTTTGACAGAATTCACAAGTACAATCCCACTTGGTCAGATCTCTCACCTTAAATCCTTTGCCTTTGGATGTATAGACGGTTCCTCTTGCTAATGCAGAAGTGACGGGCGTACTTCCATCTACAGAAGTTGCACCCAGATAAGCTACAATTGGGAGAAGATATAAACTGGAGATGCCCGAAAGGTGGAGAGGCAGATCCCCTAATACGCTTCTAGCCCCAATAGTGAGTTCAAATATCGTTTCAATTCCTTTTTTCCGAAGTTTCGGGCTACTCAAAAACTCGGCAACGCCCCTGCAAAAGCATTCATGCCCTAACTCGCGAGCCTTCTGAAACCATGATCGTGCTTCTTCGTAGGTTGATACCTCCAACGAACAGTAGATCGGGACTTTTACTGTTTTGTTTTTCACCGCCCAATTGGCATTGTCCAGACATTGCTGAATCGCTTTCTCTCTTACCTTTCTATCCATATTCCAGTATTCATAATTGGTTAAGCTGGCTGGAGTATTGAGAGACATGAAGCCTATAGTCTTGCCAGGAACATAAAACTTTTCCTGATTTCCGAGAACTGCATCAAGTGTTCGTTTTTTCGGGTCCAGATTCCACCAGTTTCCACTATGTATAAAGTGTGAACCCGGATACACCTTTACGAGATCAATATTCTTAGGCGTGCATTTTTCATAACCGATCACGATCGGATTTGTCGAACCTAACTTTGGGACAAATGTAATAAAGAATGTGAACTCCATCGCTCAAATCTCAATTCCTTTTCTTGGTTCTGCATCTGGTTGATTAATTTTATAAAAGGAAAATTTTAATATTCTTCCAAGTTATCTTAACTTGACCATAATAAAATCCTGTCGAAGTGAACAGAAACCCACCGGAAACGTTGCATTGGTCAACCTCAGCGGGATAGGGTAGTCAGGAGATCCCACGGGGCTCATATTTTCGAGATACCCCGAGATCGGTGGTTCAAAACTCACCAGCGGCTGCCTGGTGCAGTGGACAAATCCACCTCCCGCTACCTTTTAAAAAACAACCGTATTCTAAACAAATTGGAGATTATCAGTGAATTATCTCGTTTTTTTACTCATAATTCATCAAAAATATTCTTTTTACTAAAAAAGAAAGTCTATTTCAAGATAATTTACTTATCGATCCCACCCTCTTCTTTTAAAATGAAATTAGCCAAAAATATTTATTAAACAGGTGATATCATAGTAGATCCTAATCAGACCAATTTTATTGAGCTTTCTTTTACTCCAATTAGTGATCTTGCTAGCACCTTTGATAATTTTCTCAAAGGGTGGCCTAAATTTTGTGAAGAGATCGATGATGCTATAAATTATTTGAAGAAAATCAAAATATGCTTAAAAGGAGAATTTCCGACTGTAAAACAATTAAAAAAAATTGGGCGGAACGACTTGGTTCGTGTTATTCATAAAAAATACGGGGGTTTTAGAGAAGTCAGAAGGAGATTGAATCGTGAAAAAATAAAATTAGACGCGAATTATTTTGAAATAATTGGTACTAAAGAAAAAGCATATTGGTTGGGATTTCTCTTTGCGGATGGTTGGATGTATATCAGAAAAAATAAACCTGATACTAGACAGCTGGGAATTGAAATCCATAAAAAGGATGAGGGGATAATAGATCGGTTCTTGAAGAGTTTAAAAGCAGAAGGAATAGAAAAACACTATAGGAAAAATAATGATATGGTGTATATTAAGGTTGGAAACAAGAAACTTACAAAAGACCTAATAAACCATGGAGTAGTTCCAAATAAATCGAAAACGATAAAATTCCCTAACCTAAATTCACGTGAGTTAGAGCTCGCCTTTTTGCTAGGATATTATGATGGAGATGGAAAAAAGGATACAACAAGAATTGCTTCAGGAAGTAAAAAATTTCTAGAAAAAATTAAAGAAAAATTTCAATTAGAATTTAAAATTACTAAGCAACAAACAAAAGGGATTACTTATAGAATGATTTTAGGAGCAGAACTGTTTAATGAAATGATGGATAATTATTCGATGTCCTCTCCTAATAAACGCCGATACTTTTATACGAAGGAAGATCAATTGATTGCTTTCATTGAGGGAGGGAAATCTTATAGGTCTAAAGTGGAAAAAGGACAAATAAATATTGAGAAGTGGCAAAATATTACAAAGGAATTCCTTACTAAACTTGTTTGGGAAAAACCATCTACTCAAATTGCTCTTGAATATGGTATATCACCAAGTAGTATTATTAAAAAATGTCACAAATGGAATATCTTAAAACCCCCGCGAGGATATTGGGCTAAAATTAAAAGCAAAAAAGTATAAAGGAGGTTGGAATGACATATTAGAATAATTAAACTCGCATCTCTCGAACACTATTTATTAGTTCTGCTAAAAAGATTTTAAAGACTAATGGATCTCTAATAAATTGATTTAAAATCTTATAAGAAGTACTCTCTACCAATTAATAAATATTTAAAATTAAATATTAAAGGATGATAGAAAATAGGTGTAATATATATCAAAATAATAAAAGTGAATCCTTCTTGACAGATGATAAAGTATTATATATTGCACTAGGACGAATTCAAGGTATCACACTGAAGAAAATTTTACTGTTAGTAGAAAAAGGGTTAAGATCGCCACAAGAAATTATTGAAGCTCCTGTAAAAGATTTAAACAATGTCTTAAAGAAGGATGAAGTTATTGAAAAAGTTAGAGAACTAAATAACCCAGAAAATAAAAGAGTTTCAAATATTAAATCAATGATTAATTTATGTAAGAGAAAAAAGATTAATGTAATAACTTATTTTGATGACAATTATCCACTTATGCTCAAAAGGGTAGAAGATCCGCCTCTTTATTTATTTATTAAGGGGTCATTTTTGCCTCAAGATGAAAAATCATTATCAATTATTGGAACCCGAAATCCATCATATTAT
>JAEOSY010000643.1 GCA_016840125.1 Candidatus Helarchaeota archaeon
ATCGAATATATATAAAACACCTGCCCCATGTTCACTTATGAGTATTAATAATAGAAAATATTACACTCCCTCTCCCAGTTGGGGGAAATCTATAAACCCACTTGTCTTGATCGAAGTGTCTTGATCGAAGTTGACTTCAATTATAACAATCTGTATAATGAAATTGCTAGTTGTATTTTAACCACAATTGTTAGTTAGATACTGGATCATTGTGAAATAGTATTATTACAGATCGGGGAGGGGATCATGTCCAAATCTCAAACATTATCTTTCACCGGAGAATTACCTAAAAAAAACTGGGTTTATGTGGTATCTAGCATCCTCCTTGGGCTTATTTTATTTGGGATGGTAGACTCAAACCCAGTTTTTGCGGAAACTGAAGAAATCCAGATAGTAGTTGTACCGGAAAAGCTCGATCTCATTCCAGGAATGAATTCCGAAATTCAAGTTTCCATCAGGAACCTAACTGACAACAGAATTCAGAATATCAAGCTTTCCTACTTCACAACGCATGAAATAAAGATCGATATTGAAGCTCCCAAAAGTTTATATTTAGAACCACAAGGCGTTCTCAATTGGGTAATGACAATTTCCCAAATAGATAGTGAAATAATCAGTGGAACCATTCACTTCCGTGCGGACTATTTTTGGCAGAAAAATGAGAGCGAAGAGCTGATCCCTGGGGTGGCGTATCATTTTCTGAATGTCAAAACACAAGTGCCAGAGGCTATAAAAGTTTTGCCAGAAATTGAAATTAAGACAACTATAACAAACCTTGTGGAAGGTCAAACTGGAATTATTTATGTAATCATTTCCAATGGATCTGATCTTCCAATTCAAGTGACAAACATCGAACCTGATGGTCCTGATTTTATTCGATTTGACTTAAAATCCCAAGACTTTGATGATCCAATCCAATCTAATAACGATCAGATTTTCCGATATACGGTTGAAACTGACGAGTCTGTAACTCCGGGTACTCATTTGCTGATTTTCAAAGTAGATTTCACTTGGGAAACCTTGTACCATAAATATCCTGGATCTGTATTTGAAACTAACGAAATTGATGTAAGTGTTTTTGGTGAATCTGGGATCATGTCAGTGTTGGGACTGGCGGCTGCTGGAATTCCAACATTTCTGATCTTACCTGGATTTTTAATGATTGTAACCATTGGGGTATTATGGCGGTGGATTACCCCCAAGGCTGGCGATTATGCTTTTAAGAATCTGATTGAAAGCCTTAAAATGCCAGAATTTTGGTTTTGGATCTTTACACTTTCGTTTCTGATGATACCGATATATCGTATTGGTTCTGGATACCTGGGAGTCCCTCGCGATTTATTGAAAGGATATGGTTTCGTCGATATCACTACAGTTTGGTTTGTATCCATCCTATTAGCAGCAGCTGGATTCATCTTGTTCGCGATCGTTAAAACCATTGTGCCGCGCGCACGTAAAAGCATTATTCGGATTTACACAGATTGGAAGAGGAGGCATTTGATCCCATCAAGATTTGATACACAAATTGAAATCCTTGAAAAATTAGACCGTCAGGACTTGGGAGTTCTACGTGAACGAGTGACCATTTCTATTCAAGGGCAGCAATTAAATGTCCCAGTTTATCTTCTTCAATCCATCCCAGATAACAAAGAAGATTGCTGGGTAGCGCCCCGCATCAAAGTGCGATGGAAAACCAGTCGAACCAAAGAAGAAGATGAGATTTTTAAAGATGCAAATGAGCAGCTATCTAAAGCAGGTAATGATGCGGGGATTTTGGCTTCGAAACTCTCCGAAGCCGACCAACGGAAGATAATCCAATTGACATGGGAACCTACCGAACCCATAAATATGAATGGCCCATTGCCTATCAATAAAACAAATCTGCAAATGCCCCCACTCAATGCTACCCCAATTGTCACAATGGAAGAATCAATGAGTTAAAAAAAAGCAGCCCCGTGGGCTGCAGTGGTCCAGATCTTCATGTCCAGATCCTCCGCATTTGGGGCGGCGCTCTTCCACTGAGCTACTCCCACACGCGTGTGGGAGATAGGATTCGAACCTATGTACACCTTTCATGAATGTGACTTCTTCTGAAGCCTAGCCAGACAACTAGTCACTTAAAATATAGCATATTAATCAAGGAAAGTCAAAATGCCTGTAGAATACTTAATCCACGATATGCGGCTTTCATTTATTTGGGTTGAAAACATCTTCAACCTGATAAAAAATGACACACCATCTGAGGCAAATCTATCATTTCTCAATAATCAAACTGGGTATGTAACAGCATTTGAGAAAATCCAGAATGCAAAAAAACAGAATGCCTTTTCAACCATTTTAGAGAAACAGACTCCTGTAAAAAACAAGAAAGAATCGTTCTGGCAAAAATTAATTTCTTTAAATAAAGATGAACCCCACAAAGACACCTCCAAATATGAAACAAAGGGTATAGTACCAGACAAATTACATCAACCATGGCCCCCAGGTTCAAATAAACATAAATTTTGGTCTTATTACCTGGAAACTCGCATTCCAGGTCAAGTCAATAAAAATACAGTATGGCAAAAACTGATCCCTTTTTACCATGATATTGACGGTATAAAAGTCAGTTCACCTTCATGGCTCCCAGGAAGAATCTTTTGTCAATCTTACATTTACCCGCACAGCATTGCACTTATCATCACAGTAGAAGTGAAATTGTCCCAAAGTAAATTGAACCTGACTCTTGACGAAGCTGCTGCACTAGCAATTCAAGTAAGACGTACTGGAAGATTCCAAGTTACAAGTCCTGATCAGCCAAACGGACTTAAGCTTAACCTGAACAAACTCGCTCGACAAGCCCTTCGAAACTTACGTGATTTTATGTTGGGACCCAATGCACCCTCCCACCAATGGAGTATCCGATCCCCATTCTCAGTAGCGACAATCGTGCAAGGTTCTGGTGGTTCTGAAAATGAAAGCCCAAACAATCAAGTTATCTGTTTTTTGGATGCATTAGCCCAGTGGCCGAATTACGATTGGAAAAATCCTCCTCCAAAGGAAATCCCAATACTTAATCCCAAGGATCAAGTAGAAGTCTACAAAGGATATCCTGGTGATACATTACATATTACACAACGCGGAAGAGCAGTTTGGTACCCTAAACATTTCTTAAATAGAACTGGGCGGGTTAACATGCTTTCATGCTATCATACAAATCTAAACATGCTTTCCATGCAGATCGATAGCCTGGGTGGTCTTGTATTAAACGCTGCTAATGAAATAAATTCGGGCAATCCACCTCCTCCAT
>JAEOSY010000644.1 GCA_016840125.1 Candidatus Helarchaeota archaeon
AGGGTTCAGCTGATCCACTGAACCCTTTCAAAGTTTTCTATGGAATTTTCTTCTTCTAATCTCTGGTATTATCACCTCCGCCACCACCGAAGAGAACAGCAACTGAAATACCGATATTACGGTTATTTATTGTATAACCATTTTCGGTATATGGAGAAAGATTTGCTAATCCCAGGTCGTAATGGAAATATATCCGAATAATATTTATTTGAACTCCTGCACCGGCAGTCAATCCAATATCTAATCTCTTCAGGTCATCCTCCTCTTCATCCGATCCCCATTCGATATCCCATTCATCTTTCTCTGTTTCGCCACCATAACTATATTCCTCCTTCACCTTACCCGATAGACCGACTCCAAAATATGGTCCTACAGTTGCAAAGATCTTTGCACTACCCACATCAAAAGAAAATTTTGTGTTTATTGGTATGTCAAGATAGAGTAGATTCAACTTCAAACTCCATTCTTCACCTCCTGACTCTTCTGATTGCTTGAATCCTCTGGTTGAAAGTATCAGCCCGGATTCAATTGAAAAGAAGTTTGCAATACCAATTTCAAAAGCAGGACCTACATGGAATCCGATTTTTGAGTCCCAATCATCACTCCATGTGTCATCATCATCCTTATTAACCATATTTGAAATGTTCATCCCAACTTTGGCTCCAACAAGGAACTGACCGTATGAGTTAGAAACAAAAGCAAGCAGAACAATAACAATAATAAATTTTCCGAGATGTTTCATAATATTTTGATTTTAGGTGTTACGTTTTCCAAATGTGAAATAAAAGGTTATTTGTTAAAAAATTGGAAAGCTAGTGTTAAGTATTCCATAATAATGCAGATGGTCAGTCTTTCGTTTAACCCGTAATTAACTTATGACTCCCTGGCATCACAAATCCCCTCTTTCATTAAAATCTAATCAAATGGATAGTAGAGTTGGTTTATAAACTTAAATATATGAAGATCATCCCACTATACCAAAGAATTCCAGGGGGATTAATTAATAATGTGTTAAATAAGTGTTTCTGTTGGGAAAGCTCTAGTAGTCTGGATAAAAGAAGGTTCTGCTATCAGTATTGTACGCAATTGTCTGCTTTAACTATTGGTTATTTGGTCAACTTAAATCACCTATTGGCGGTAAAAAAAGGGTTCAACTGATCTGCTGAACCCTTATAAAGTTTTTCTATGGAGTTTCCTTCTTCTAATCTCTATTATTATCACCTCCGCCACCTCCGCCAAAGAGATAACATACAGAAAAGGTAATTACTCTGTTGGATATCTTATTATCCTTTCGACCACTTTCAGATCCTTCAAATTCCGGATACAAATTTCCTAATCCCAGAGAATAACCGGCAGTGATATAAACCGGTCCAACCAGGTAGCCAATACCAAAATTTGCTCCAAAGTCTAATCCATGAAAAGGTTCCTCATCATCATCCAGATCCCCTTCACCAACTTCACCAAAAAACGCTTTGAATTTGTAATCACCATCATAACTATAATCATCACCACCATAACTAACGGTATAATCCCATTTTCGCTTGCCCCCTATTCCAAATCCTACATAAGGACCCACATACGCTTTGAGCCCGGCAGCAATTCCAAAATTGAAATTCATGGGAATTCCGAAATAGTTGATAATCCACCTATCATACCCGTCAACCTCTACATCCTCTGCTAAATCGTCCTCCAGATCTATACTAAATCCTGTGCTGGAGTAAATTAATCCTGGCTGAAAACTGACTATATCACCAAATGCAATATCGACCACTACTCCGAAATGATATCCCATCCTCATTTTGGTCGGCATCTCATAATCACTTTCTTCGAGGTTTTGAGATACATTACTTATGTTCAATCCAACTTTTGGTCCAAATCTTACCTGACTATAGGTATTTGTGACAAATGCCAGAAGTATAACGACAATAATTAATTTTCCAAGATGTTTCATAAGCCTTAATTTAAGTTTTCAATTTTTTATGTGATTGTTGTGTAATAGAATAATTACGTTGGTTATATTCCTTGATATAGCAGATGGTCAGTCTTTTGTTTGACCTGTAATTAACTTATGACTCCCTGGTATCATAAATCCCCTCTTTCATTAAAATCTAATCTAATGGATAGGAGAGTTGGTTTACAAACTTAAATATATGAAGATCATCCCACGATACCAAAGAATCCCTGGGGATATTAGTTTATAAATATTGAATAGTAATTCCCTGTTGGATAGTACCAGTAACCTGATTATATGAATGTTTGATAGGCAGTATTGCAAACAGTCTTCTGATTGGACTCTTGGTCATTTGATCAGCTAAAATTATCTATTGACATAAAAAAAGGGTTCAGCTGATCCACTGAACCCTTTCAAAGTTTTCTATGGAATTTTCTTCTTCTAATCTCTGGTATTATCACCTCCGCCACCACCGCCAAAGAAGACAGCAACCGATACTCCAATATTCCGATTGGCAATTTTAGCCCCATTTTCTGTATAGGGTGATATATTTGCTAATCCTAAATTGTAGTAGACGCTTACCTGAATGATCTTAATCTGAACTCCTGCACCGGCAGTTAATCCAAAATCCAATCTTTTAAGATCATGCTTCTCTTCATCGGAACCCCATTCTACCGTATGTGTATCAGACTCTTTGTAGTCACCATATTTATATTCTTGCTTAGCTTTACCAGAAAGTCCAATCCCAATGTATGGTCCGGCAATTACAAAAATCTTTGTAGCTCCCACACCAAAAGTAAACTTCCCATTGATGGGGATATCAAGGTATAAAAGATTGACCTTTGTACTGTACTCTTCGCCGCCAGACTCTTCACTCCATTTATATCCTCTGGTTGAAAGAATCAAGCCGGTTTCAAGTGACAGGAAAGGAGCAATACCTATCTGTACCGCCGGACCTGCATGGAATCCCATCTTCATTTTATAATCCTCACTATAGGTATCATCATCATCCTTCCACAACATATTTGACATATTCACACCTACTCTTGCACCAACGAGAAACTGAGCGTATGATTCCGAAGCAAAAGAAATGAGAATAATAATTAAGATTAATTTTCCAAGATGTTTCATAAGCCATGGTTTAAGTTTTCAATTTTTTATGTAATTGTTGGGTAAAAGAATAATTTCTTTGGTTGTATTCTTTGTTATTGCAGATGGTCAGTCTTTAGTTTGACCTGGTGTCAACTTATCACTCCCTGGTATCACAAATCCCATCTTTCATTAAAATCTAATCAAATGGATAGGAGAGTTGGTTTACAAACTTAAATATATGAAGATCATCTTACTATACCAAAGAATTCCAGGGGACCAGTTTATGAAATATTGAATAATCACTTCCGTCGGGATGGTTCTAGTAGTCTGATTATAAGGAAGTTCTGTCATTCGCATTCTAGGCAATCGTCTGGTTGAACGGTTGGTTATTTGGTCAACTTAAATCATCTATTGGCGTTAAAGAAGAATTCAACTGATCAGTCTTTCTGACCGATCTGTCAAATCCTTTTTATTATTATTCTTGATAATAGGTATTATGGATAGTATCATACACATTAATCGTTTCCAGTGAAACTCCCTCACGGTCAAAAATTGCACCCCAGAAATTCAGTGGTTCCCAGATACAAGTACCTTTCCCAAAATTATCCGGTAAGGAAAAAACTATATTATGAAGGTCTTTCTTGAATTGAGAATATTCCACCACATTTACATCTTTGTTATACCGTTTTATCAAATCCCGCATATTGTTATTCAGATCATCCAGTGTCCCATGCCAGCGTGGATAATAGGAGAGACCCAGTATATCAAAATCCACACCTCTGGCAATCATATTATCCAGCCAGAATACAGCTTCATCGTTTTGGCCACCCAGGGCAATATGTACCATGATTATGGTCGATGAATCCACTTCCTGAACTCCACTTATACCAGCTTTCAGCAATTCAGCCAGGTTGTCAAGGTTACTAATGTGCCCTTCAGGCCACAATAAACCATGATTGATCTCATTCCCGATCTGAATCATTTCTGGCATAGTTCCTTGTTCTTTTAAATGCAGGATTACGTGCTTAGTATATTCCTTTAATGTATGTGTCAGGCTATCAAATGCGAGATCTTTCCATACCAACGGTTTATTCTGTTGTTGGGGATCTGCCCAGTAATCGCTATAATGGAAGTTCAATAAAATTTTCATGCCTGCTTCTTTTGCTCTCCTGGCCATCTGACTGGTATATTCAAGTCCGCAGTAACCAGTCCCTGGGGCATATCCCTTTTCATTTTCAGGATTAACAAAGATGCGAAGACGAATTGTATTGAATCCATGTTCTTTGAGTATCTGAATTGCATCCTTTTCTTCACCTTTATCTGAAAATCTCATTCCGCGATCTTCTAGCTGAGGAAGAAATGATATATCGGCTCCCAACATGTTGAATATGCTTTTTGATGATCTCACCACCTGATTTTCAACAGGTTTTAACAAAACTACTTCGGAGGGAATGGTATGAATCTCATGTGAGGCTGCCCACAGACTGTCGGCTTTTACTTCAACCTTGATCTTGTCAGGATTGGTTCCGGCAGTTAAAATCAATCGTTCATAACCGTTAACAATTTTACTTTTGTAATATCCTGTACTATCATCATTGCTTTGAAACTGAAGTTCTTCACCGGTCTCTTTTCGGATCGAGGCATCGCCATCCAGGTGTATTTCGATTGATCGGTTGGCATCCTGAATTTCCATTCCATTCTGGTCTGCCAAACAAATTCGTAAAAGTGTATTGTCTTTACCATTGGCTAACAATGTTG
>JAEOSY010000645.1 GCA_016840125.1 Candidatus Helarchaeota archaeon
AAAACGGCTAGCTGACCAGGTATATTTCGTCATGACCTACCATCAATTCCGAGTGAAGGATTTACGGCAGTTCTGTAAAGCGAAAGGGATTAAAATTCCTCAGTGTCGTAGTCGGAAAGAGGAGATCGTGAAGCTTCTCTGGGAAAACGGCGCTGATTTTAAAGAG
Organism: Candidatus Helarchaeota archaeon; assembly: GCA_016840125.1. Next base: position 167 of record JAEOSY010000645.1, read on the forward strand.
ATTTACCAATTTACAAGCGAGTATTCTCCTAAACCTCCAGACAATGCGAAAGAAGTATTGCTGACGGAACGGATTCAACTCAAATATACATCAAATTTAGCGAAGCTCTTTCAACTCTCTCGGAAGTTATACAACAAAGCAAATCGGGTGGTCCATGCAGGATTTCATCAGTTTGTTTTATGGGATGTTCCCAAGGTACAGAAGGCAGGCAAGTGGCTCCCCTACAAAGTTGTGGAAAAGGAACTCCAGAACTCGCCGGAGTATCGCGCGTTACCCGCCAAAACCAGTCAAGGTATTATCCATCAAGTGAATGCCGCGTGGGATGGGTTTTATAAGGCACATAAGGCGTGGAAGAAAGACCCTGCTAAGTTCCGAGGGCGCCCGCGTCCGCCCGGGTGTAAGGATAACCTGCTCTTCTTTACGAACCAACAGGCTAAAATCAAGATCGACAAGAGTTCAGGGGACGCCTATCTACATTTTCCGAAGGTGGTTAAGATCCCCCCCATCAAGGTCAAGCAGGAGCGGATTGATGGGGATTTATACCATGTGCGGATCATTCCACGGCAAGGCTTTTGCATCGCTGAAATTATCTATAAGAAGTATACTTCAGTTACACCAATAAACGCGACCCGTGTTGCTGCGATCGATTTAGGGCTGAGGAACCTCGTCTGCATCGTGAACAATGTCCCTGGATTACGTCCCATAGTCGTACGTGGGGGGGTGGTGAAAAGCATCAACCATTATTACAACAAACAGCGGTCCAATCTTCTAAAAGCGTATAGTGCTTCAGGAATAGAGGGGACTCCGAAGCGATTAGCCCGATTAACGCGTAAACGAAATAATAAAATCGAAGATATTTTTCATAAACTCTCACAGGTAATTATAGACTACTGCCGTTCTCACGAAATTGGGGTGATTGTCATCGGTTACAACCCCCAATGGAAGCAATACTGTGACATGGGCAAGCGAAACAATCAAAATTTTGTGGGAGTCCCCTTTTACCGCCTGATCCAAAAGATCCAGTATAAGGCGGAACTAGCAGGGATAGAAGTGCGATTGGTGGATGAAAGCCATACCTCCAAATGTTCGTTCTTGGATGACGAGACAATCGAACACCATGATACCTACATCGGCCAACGGGGGGTGTATCGTTCGAAAAAAGCAGGAGGCAATGGAAAAGTCTCCCATGGTCTCTTTAAGACGGCTGACGGACGGATTATCAATGCGGATGTTAATGGGGCCTTTAATATTCTCCGCAATGCCTTCCCGAAATTCTCGAAGGACGGGATAGAGGGAGTAGAGTTAGTCCCAATTGCCGTGAAATTCTCGAAGAAGGATCAAGATTTCACGCAACTAAAGCAGCTTGCTAACTTGAATCCCCCGACACACGCATTACCGAAAGCCACTCAGGCAGACGGTAGACAGATGGGGGGCGTGTCCACTGGTGATAGTAACTCCAAAAGTATAAAATTTTATGCCAAATGAGCTAGTATTTACTGGTATCATGCCCCTGCCATAATTCTCCCAAACCTTAGGATTAAATAACTAATTGTAGAATAATCATTTCATTGAGAATAATGGAGATAAAATTTCATGCGGATATTATTTCTCTGCGCACATGCTGAGGATCCAATAAAATTCAATGACTGGAGATAATTTCTTATGCGAATCTTATTTTTAAATGCCCACGCGGATGATTCTGAGTTCTGCTGTGGGAATACGGAAATAATGGCAGCCAAGAAGCACGAAGTGCATATCGCATGCATGACTGGCGATGAGTATGGAACTAGTCGCGATGATTTTAAAGGAAAACGTATATCCCAAATTCGTGAAAGAGAAATGGAATGTGCTGCTAAAAAAGTCGGAGCAAAATTATACTGGTTTGGTTTCATTGACGGATATCTTCCATTCAATCGCCGAAGCTTCAATGCATTAAAAGACTACATCGCGAAAATAAAACCTGACATGATCTTCGCTCCAGAACCGTTATTCACATTAGATTCTCACACTGATCATGTTGCTACGGGGAAATTGATTTATCTTGTTTTAAAAAAGATGAAAAAGCCACCTCTACTCCTTTATTTCCACTCCTTCAAAAGCAATTATTACGTTCCTTGTTTGGAATGGGATAAAGCTTTAGAAACTCTTTCCTGTCATGTTTCCCAAGGGATGTCGCGTAGGGGAACTCACTTTGGATGGAAATTATACCGGTTAGTCTATGGTATCTTTACAGGGGGACATCGATATGGCGAAGGCTACCGTGTAGTTCGGTTTAAAACTGGTGAAAGTTATTTTTCCCCGCTAAAAAAATTGTTTTTTTATTTCATGAGGGTCGTGGATAGCATACTACTTCCCGGCAGGGATTATTATACACCTACACCAAAAGAATTAGGATTAATATAAAACTAATGAAGGGAATAAAACCATGGGGTTCAATTGGAAAATTTTCAAACTCATTATTTTTATAGCCGCTATCATCGCAGGGTGTGTCATTCAAATCCTAATGTATCTAATACCCCCTTTAAGTGGTGATCCTGGATTCTCTGATCAAACCACTTACATGGCGCTTTTCTATCTACCTATGCTGCTCATCCTACTTACGTTCCCTCGTCCTAAAACAATTGGGAAACAAATTCTTGCCTTGAATATTTTGGTTTTGTGTTTAATTCTAGCATCGATGAATGTGGATTTTCAAGTCTTGCGAATTTTTGGTTTAGAAGGTTCAGGTCTTCCCCCTGGAGAAATTAGTAATTTAGTATGGGATAAAACGCACAATTTATATTGGATCGCTTGGGCTTTCCAAATGAGTATTGTTTTTCTTATAATTGGTCTGATTTATCGGTTTAGAAAAAACGACACATGGACCGCATTTCGGATTGGTGCTGTTGGACCATTAATTTCTCTCGTTTCATTTGAAGATATTATCTACTATCCCATGCATGGCGAAATACCCGCAGCGGATCTGCAATGGACGTGGTTACCACAGCATGATATTTATTTTGGCCGATCGGTCTATACCCTTGAATTACTCTGGATTGTTATTATTGGTATGATCATAATTTTTCTTTTTCTGATTATTCCTACATTGATTAAGAAGCCAAAAGCCGAACAAATTCCAGAATCCTTTTCTTCATCAAGCGAGAAACGAAGGTTTCTCTGGTCCATCCCCTTAATTATTGGCGTTTCAATTGGATTTATTTTTCTTTACTTGAATACAAACATCATCAATAATCAAATTCCATGGTATCTTCTTCTACTCACGGTAGGGCTTCTCGGGATTTATATTTTATTCAGTAATAACTTTCCGAAAATAAAAAGCACTTTTAGACAACTAATCGTTATATTTGGGTTTTACATTCTTTTCTGGATTGCTGCAACTGAGATGGATTGGCATGCTGTTGAAGCTGGTTTTCACTGAGTTGTTCCAACTGATCCACGTAAACCTCCGGGTAACTTTTGGGTATGGTGCGATTATCGAATGGCGATGTGGTTAATCTTTATACCTGTGATAATATTACTAGTATCGGTTATCTTTAAATTGTTAGGAAATTCCAAGCAAGCTACATTTAGGTTGAGTATCACCAACTTTTTGATCCTATTTTTGGGCATCGACTCAATTGTGATCTTCCTCATCGCTGGTGGTGCCTTTCCCGCAAATTGGACTTGGAGTAATCTGCAATACTCAATCTTTAATGGTATCTACTCAATTCCACTCCTTATTGGAATCGCCGCTGGGATAGTGATTCTTCTGATCTATCTCCATAAAAAAATGTCAAAAGAAATGATATCTGAATCTTGACTACTGTGATGTTTTCTGACTTAGGAGTTCTTTTACGCGCTCGACGATTCGGGTCATAGTGATACCCGCTTTCTCATGGATTCTAATATCGACTGAATTATCAAAGGGAGTCTCCCCTTTATTGATAAGAATGGTTTTAGCACCTGCCTCCATCGCAAGTTGAGGCATATACGCCGCTGGAGTGACTACGAGGGATGACCCAATCACTAAAAATACGTCACAATGTCGTGAGTGGTGCATGGCGTCTGTGATTTCCTTTTCCGGTAAGGAATCTCCGAAGTTAACAATTGACGAAATTATCCGTCCTCCACACGCAGGGCAGCGGGGGTGTCCTGGTAAGGATGGGGACGTCCGATATCCGGGACCAAGAACATTTTTATCCCATCCTGCTTCTTCATATGTCATTCGCTTATCGCATCTAAGGCAGCGCATGAGGGTCGTATTTCCGTGAAGTTCTGCAATTTTTTCAAGTCTAATTCCAGATTTTATATGCAAACTATCTACATTTTGTGAGATGAGATAGTCTAATAAGCCTAGTTCTTGGAATTCAACAATTGCCAGATGGGCGAGGTTGGGATCAACCAGATGCCATGGTTTTTTTGACTTCGGAGGTGGTAGCCCTTTGTCCCTGCGGGTCCAGATCCCATTCGGTCCCCTAAAATCTGGAAGCCCTGATTCCGTGCTAATCCCGGCTCCAGTGAAAACGACTAGTTTTTTAGAGTTGGCAATCCATTGAGCAGCTAATTCGATTTGATCTTCACTCATTTCATTTAAAGTAATATACAGATAGCTATAAACTGGACAAACTCGGACAATTGCTTGAACAAGCTGTCAACCGTCGCCATATCTGAGACGGACAAAGATTTATTCATTTTAATCGCACCTTCTCGCACAATTTCTGACATGCGAGGATGTGCGAGTTGATTTTCAATTGGGGGTAGGAGACCCCATCCTTTACGGTCGCGGGGATGGTAACCTCATGCCACCCCTGTTTCCCGCCGCGCTCGAAGTCTAGCCCGGTGGGGAGGTGGGGTGGACTGGACGTGCCCCCGGGGTGCACGCCGTAGATTT
>JAEOSY010000646.1 GCA_016840125.1 Candidatus Helarchaeota archaeon
AGACCGATAGCGAAGAAAATGCTCACATTACGATAGTCCAGGATATTTGTCAAAAATGCCCTCATCATTTGTGCATTGCTGGCTGTCCTGCTGGATGTTTTCGTTTTGTCGAGAAGAAAATGGTCTTTAGGTATGAGGATTGTGTGGAATGTGGAACCTGTTATCTGATGTGTGATCAAGGTTCTGTTACATGGTCACTTCCTAAAGGAGGTTTTGGGGTAAAATATGAACTAGGATGATGAATATATCAATTTTAATAAGAATAACTGGAGTTCATTGTAATGGTCTCAATTTTGGTTTTGATTAAACAGGTACCCTTACCTAAAGAAATGAGGACGTCTAAAGAGGGTTTTATGGAACGTACTGGAGTAAAATCCATGATCAATCCTTATTGTAAGCACGCATTAGAAGAAGCTCTTCGTTTTAAAGAAAAGGTAGGGGGGATAGTAACAGTTTTGAGTATGGGCCCCTCTAGTTTTGAACAAAGCCTTAAAGAAGCATTAGCAATGGGGGCTGATGAAGCCTACTTATTAACTGATAGAAATCTTGCAGGATCAGATACGATGGCTACTGCACGAGCATTAAGTTTAGCTATCAAAAAGATTGGAGAATTTTATATCATATTTGCTGGAATACAGACCATTGATGGAGATACTGGTCATGTAGGACCTCAAGTAGCAGAACGACTTGGATATAATCAAATCACGTATATCAGTTATTTGAAACCACAAAAAGGGAGTGTAATTGCACGGAGAATCGTTGAACGAGGTTATGAGTTAGTGGAAGCGTCTTATCCATTACTTGTAACAGTCACAAAATACGCAAATATTCCCAGGGGACAAACCCTGAAACACGCGATCCGATCTAGAAGATATGAAATAAATCGATTGAACATTAAAGATATTGGTTTACGTCCGGAGGAGGCCGGTATTGATGGTTCACCTACAATTGTGTCTAAGGTAAGAAAAGTTGAGTTTGAAAGACCACCATGCAAAATAATTAACCAATCCTCCCCTGAACGTAAGATAGAGGTACTTTTAGAGGAATTAGTAAATCCAAGAGTTAGTAGTGAGGGTACTAATTTTGAATAAGGATGGACAATATGAAATAGTTAATTTACAGAAAGATGTAGATGGTGTATTCACGTTTGTTGAAGCTCATAAAGCAGAAATAGTGCCTGTTAGCTTCGAAATTCTCGCAGTTGCTAGAAGATTAGCAGAAAAGCTCAATACTAATGTGACTGCGATTCATTTAGGAGATAATAGGCAACAATTAGAGGAGGACGCCCATGTTCTCTTTAAATATGGCGCAGATAAAGTAGTCTTAATATATGACAAGAGGTTGTCTCATTACTCTACAGCTCCATATGCACATGCAATTTTTGAAATTATTGAACGATTAAAACCTGAAATTTTTCTTTTTGGGGCTACAACTACTGGGAGAGATCTTGCACCCAGGGTTGCAGCGAGGTGTAATGCTGGGCTTAGCGCTGATTGTACAGATTTTGATATAGATGATTATATTGATAAGAAGAGTGGGAAGTTGTATAAAAATGTGGCTAATTTCATTCGTCCTTCATATGCAGAAGCAAGACTCGCCACCATTATTGGAAATCCGAAAATGTGGAAGTACCCCCAGATGGGAACAGTCCGTCCTGGAACATTTGTACCTTTATCCGAATATTCCTCTCATACAAATTCAGTTGAATTTTTTAATGTTGATTTCGTGCCAGATGAATTTAATGTCAAAATTCATGAAAGCGTAAGAGATTCTCAAGATATTGTGGATTTCGATAATGCTAAGATCATTGTTTCTGGAGGAAATGGCACAGGACATGAGGCTTTCAATAAATTACGGGAAATCGTTGATGCGATAAACGCTAATGGGCAACATGCTGAATTAGGAGCAAGTAGATCAGCTGTGGAAGCAGGGTGGATTGGTCGCCAGTTTCAAATAGGACAAACAGGGAGAACTGTTCGTCCAGAATACTATTTTGCAGTTGGGATTTCAGGGGCGATTCAACACTTTGAAGGAATAAAGAAATCTAAAAAGATAATAGCAATTAATAATGATCCAAATGCCCCCATCTTTAATTACGCTGATTTGGGAATAGTTGATGATTA
>JAEOSY010000647.1 GCA_016840125.1 Candidatus Helarchaeota archaeon
AAAAAAAGTAGAGAAGTATAATAACTCGTCTTTTCGTGTTTCAAATCCATATATTTTATAGAATAAACGCAAGAAAGGGTGCTTATTCCTGCGATTGTCAATCCGATAAGAAAGCTCATGTGATCTACTGTAAACCCGAGCATTAAATGAAGCGTTGGCATACGAATCCATGCGTAAGTGTCATATATGATTTGAGTGTTAATTATTTGCGGCGTCATTGAAAATATAATTACTGTTGAGATTAACGTCGTTATGCTTGCTATCCACCCATCATATTCCCTAATATATTTTCTGAAAATGAAAATAAGGCATCCTGAGATCATGGGGAGGATTGTTGCGATAAATGGTGCGTGATCAATCATCTTTTTTTCTCCTAGATGCCTCCAATAACTGATATTGTGACAATTAATACTATTACTCCTATTAGGATTGCTAGCATGTTATGCGACAGGACTCCTGTGTGAGTTTTTCTGTATTGTTTTGAAAAAGATGCAACAAATCGTGGTGCCAAATTGATGAGGCCTTCTAACCCTTTAAGCTCTGAATATTTAGTAATCAGTTCGGATGACCTTCTAAAAAATCCAGCGATGAGATAGTTTATTGAATTGAAATAACATCGGTTCCAAAGAAGCCTATGTAGGTTCTTAACCAGTCGATTATTTTTCAAATGATTGCGAAATTCCCCATCATTTTTTATGTACATTCGATATGCAAAATATCCTCCTATTAGGGCTGCACATTCAGTGATTACAAAACCGGATGATAAAAAACTCTTCTCAAGTACGTCCAAAACTGTTACGTTAAAGATCCGTTCTCCGAGGAAGATTGGAATTCTTTCATAAAGTTGACTTATTATCCATGGACCTAAAACTCCGATCACTATAGTGGTCAAAGTTGCTAATCCCATTGGAATTTGCATTTTCAGGGATATTTCTCTTTTCGATTTCTCTCCTTTTTCTGAAAGTGGTGAGCTTTTTGGTTTCGAATAAAAAACAATACCTATTAGACGAATAATGTAAAACGCTGTTACAGCAGCAGTGCATAGCATAATAAAGTATAGTCCATAGATGGTGAAGGCAAATGTTGTCAATCCACGATTTCCAAGTTCTCCCGCGAGCGATAAGATTCCGTTGTAAATGGCTTCTTCGCTCCAAAAACCACTCAATGGAGGAATTCCGATGGTTGCCAAAGCTCCAATTAACATGAATTTAAAGGTTGTAGGCATTTTCTCTCTTAATCCACCCATAGCATAGATATCTTCCGTTTTTACTCGATGCAATATCGCTGCGGCACACAAGAATAAGAGCCCGGATACTATAGCATCAACCATCAAATGAAAAACCGCTCCTAGATACCCCGTGGTTAAGGATTCCGTCAACCCCGCTATACCTAAACTTACAACAACAAGGGCGTATTGACTCATTATGGCATAAGCTAAAATTTTTATTAGGTTCTTTTGCACCATCGCTAAACTGGCTCCTAGTAAGGCGCTGATTGTTCCCACCCCCAAGATTATTAACATAAAAACGTTTAATTCGGGAAAACTTGTGAACAACCCCTCTCGAAATATCGGAATTGCTCTGGCTACTAAATAAACACCTGCTAACACTTCAGTAATTGCATTGAATGATGCAGGAGTGGCCGGCATAGCATCGGGCAACCATTCATGAAGTGGAAATTGAGCCGACTTGGCCGTGGCGCCAAAGAATAATAAGAGACCTGTGATGAGAGCGATTCTTGGCACTTCACTCATCCAGCCTATGCTATTCTGAAGATCTATGAAATTGAGAGTTCCTGAATAGACATACAACATTAGAATAGATCCGAGCAAAAGCACATCTCCCAATCGAAGTATAATGAACGTTTTTAATCCGAAATGTATTGTACGGGGATTCTTGTACCAAAATGTCACTAAAGCTGTTGTTGCTATTCCTACGATCTCCCATCCGAAAAATAGTAGTAGGAAGTTGTCTGCCATCACTATTAAACCCAAACCTCCGATGAAAAGTTGCAGGAAGAACCAAAATCTAAACGAATCTTTTGTTTGTTTCATGTATTCTAGAGAAAAAATCACTACTAACATTCCGACAAAACAAATTATACAAATCATAAGCACGCTTAAGAAATCAACAAGTACCCCTGCCTTAATTCCTAACGAATAACTCCATTCAACTTGCCAATCAAGAGGTATTGGGCCGATTGTGGTCCCAGTTATCCAGTCAGTAGCTGATTCCATGAACATATCTGGGATCATAGAAAAAGCAAAAATGCTGGCTGTGAAGATGGAGGCTATTGATACATACTCTACTCTTCTAAATCTAAAGACTCTTAGAGGTAGGCTAAGTACTGATCCTATGAAAGGGATTAGCCAACAAAGCCATGGTGCATATGGAAGCATTGAACTTATCCCCGTTTTAAATAGGAAATTTGTTTAATAAATTATACCGATTTGATATCTTTAATTGAAATAAATAAAGTTATCGATATGTTGATTTTTTACAGTAATATTTATTATACCGTTAGTAGAACCTTATGAAGGTAATTTCCCTTTGGCTACATCAATCAAAGCTGTCCATATTGTTGATGATCCGAAAAGTATCCGTCTCTTAGCAGATTTCACGCGAGTAGAAATCCTCCGTTTGCTAAGTAAATTGTCAATGACTGAAACTCAACTTTCGGATCAACTGGGTATGACCAAAGCGGCGGTTGGCTATCAATTACATCTTCTACTGGATACTGGACTTATCAAAATTGATAGAACCGAAGTAGAATCACATGGCATTCAACAGAAGTTTTATGCGCCTATTGCCAAATTATTTTTCGTTGACCCTAACCAAGTACCCAAAGAAGTTAAAAGATATTATATCCATGTTCAAATAGAACATTTAAGGGGGATTTTCAGCGCTTTTCAACTTTACCGCCATATCCCTGAAATTT
>JAEOSY010000008.1 GCA_016840125.1 Candidatus Helarchaeota archaeon
AAAAGTTGAAGGGTCCTGGATGAGTGTAGGTACAAAACCAAACCCGATCGAAACTTGCTTTGGAGTACCAGCCATTATGTACTCCTAGGGACACACCATCTAGCCAGATTTCAAAGGTGAGACTCCCGGTAATCTGAACTCTGAAGTGGTGCCAAGTATTTGCTGTTAAATTTGAATGAAGAACCTCAGAAGAAGCTCCCGCGTTTAGAATATTCACCAATTCCCCAGAATAGAAATTCATCCAAATCCAGATTTTGGAGTCCGAACTCGGACCACCATCTTGGACATCAAATACTCCTTGAGCATTTGAATCGCCCCACATCCAAAATTCGATTTGGTACCCCGCACTTGAAGATTTAAAGCCGAATACATTTTCTAGTTCTGGTCGAGTGGTCTCTTTATGTAGTTCAACCACTTTTTTATGCCCATCTTTTTCAGAAACGGTTGTTGCATATGAACCTACTTCCGTAACTCTCCAGTCTGAGGGACCAGAACCTGCAGAATCATTCGTGAAGCTATATTGTCCAAAATAATCGGTATAATCTGAAGTAGAATTTGAATGATTCAAGTTACGATTTATATAGTACCCTGGCGCCCACGAGTAATCCACGGCATCAATATAAGTATTTCCGTCATCCGCATTAGAACCAGACGCGAAATGTAACTCATCTAGCCCAGAAACTGTAACCCGAAAGATAAATGGACCGTATTTCACACCATCCACGTATATATTATATTGGTCTGCGGACAATCCATCATACCCACCTGATCCACACTCAAAGGTGTACCGCAGATGATGCCAGACTTGATTCGAGAGATTGCATATATCCAGAATGTGAGTTCCATTATGACGTACTAACTTCTGATTATTTGTCTCAAACCATGTATAGATTGGGTAAGACTCATTCTCCTCCACATAAATTTTCAACTCTTGATCGGAGATTGGGTCATCAGCATAGACCCACATTTCAATCGTACCATTCGAATGGTTCCCAAAAGGATTATCTGCATTCGCCGCTCCAAAAACCATATGATCGTATAATTGCATCACTTTATAATGCCCCCTTTTTTCCTCAATTACACTACAATTTGTATTAGCATCCTCTACAACAAGCCAACCACTTGGATCTGCTCCTACCGGATCCTTCGTGAAACTATATAATCCCAGATAATCATAATTAGTCCCATCAGTAAGAGTCCATGAAATCGTATGGTTCGACGTATCGTTGAGTGAGAGGTTCAAATCACCACTATTGGTTACATTAATACTTGTTGAGCCTAAGGTTTGATTAGAATTTGGATTCGAAATTAATTCTGGCTGATGATTAATGTTAAGAAAAATGAAAGAAAGGTTCAAACTCAAAATTAAAACCAATAAAAATCCGTAACATTCTTGCTTTTTCATATTATCACCTATTTCCGAAAAAAGGGGCATAACCCTGAAACCTTTTCCTTTTTCCTCTCTGATGTCCTATATCTAATAATACAATTTTCACTATTAAAGGGAATATGGGGCAATTTTCAAAACCCATATAGAGCAGTTTTCGGTAAAAAAAATTGTTTGTAATTTTGTAAAAAGAGAATTTTATGGTAAAATTTTTTTAAATAGAAATCAATTTGAATTTTAACAACCTTTCATTCCGTAAAATTATTGATGGATTTGCAGAAAAAATGAGTCAATTGGAAACCTTTGAAAAACTTGTTATAGAAGCTTTTGAAATTACGCGTGATCAATTCACGGATGAGACTACTCCCGATGATTTAGAAAATTGGGATTCTGTTGTTCATATGGATTTATGCGCAAAATTCGATGTTGAATTTGATATTAGCTTAGATGTTGAAGAAATCGCTGAAATGCTAACAATTGGTCTAATGAAAGATATATTAAGAGGTAAAGGCGTAGATTTATAGGTATTCTACTTTTCTTACTTGGTTACGTTTTCATTGGAAATACTTTTGATGTTGCCTTTCCATCCAACACTACTTCATTATTTTGATTGTATACCAACGTCTCTACTGTAAATACTTTCCTTCTATCAACGGAAATTATTTTTAACTTTGCTGTTAACGTATCTCCAACATAAATTGGTTTTTTAAATACGAATTTTTGATCCAGCCAGAGATTTCCAGGTCCAAACATCTTAGTCAGACCCCCAGAAATGAGTCCCAATGATATCAAACCATGCGCTACTCTTCTTTTAAAGATTGTCTTCTTTGCAAATTCCTCATCAAGGTGTATTGGATTTTTATCACCAGAAACTTCAACGATTTTTGTAACATCATCTTCTGATACTTTCTTGGTCACCTCAACTATGGTTCCGGGTTCCAATTTCTCACCTCAAAATCAATTCTTCTTAAACTTGATCTTCAATATCTAATATTTTTACTCCATATCTTCTAAGATATTCAATAAATTCCAGCGACAACTCATTGTTTGTTTCGCTTTTCAATTCGGTATCAATCTCAATCCAGTTATATTTTGATTTTATGTATTCAGGAATTTGGAGCGAAATAATATCGAACTTCTTTTCATTGAGCTTCTTCAAATTTTCTTCAAAATTATCTGAAATATAAATTAACTTCCCGATATTCGTATCAATTTTCAAAATCTCCTCATTAATGTTGGTAATTTGAATTGATTCATTTCCAACGAACTCCCTGAAATAATCATTAAACTCTTCTATTACTTTAAGCAATAATTTATGCTTTGATTCGTTTTTCCGACCTTTTACCAACCAATTTCTATGAATAATTTTTGCTGGGTCCCCAGCTACTAAACAATAGTCTGGAACATCCTTCCAAATGACAGTACCTCCCGCACAAGTCACTCCTTTACCTAAAGTAACTCCTGGGCCTACAAAAACATGCCACGCTAACCATGCTTCGTCCCTAATTTCAACCTTTCCATATTGATAGGGATACCCTTTAAATGCATTCTGCCAAACTCCGTGAGTAAAAATTAGGCAATACCCCCCTATCCCAACTTTATTTCCGATAATAATTTCACGGACAGGATTCACATACGAGTGGTGTAAAATGTTTGAAAACGTTCCAATTTCAAAATAACTTTTTTCACTTTGAATCCCAGCTATTATCACTCCCCTATCTATTACTGTTCTTGTCCCTACTTTCACTCCACGAAACGCTTTCAGGACACTATTTTCTTTTATTTGCACATATTTTCCTATCTGAACTTTCCCGTTAGATAATAAAATCGAATCATTGATCTTAGTGTTTTTATCTACTATGAATTCTTCGGCTTCCACTCTCACGTTTTTCAAAACGACATCTTCACCAATTGTTATTTTCCTCGCTTTGATATTACAATTGTCTACATTAGCGGATTTTGCAATCTTTTCTTCTTCTATCATGTTCAATTTAAAATTCTCCTGGTTTTAACTGAATATTCCAATTCCCACAGTTTTATGAAGCCATTCTTTATCTTCTTGATTGAAATCTGGATTTTTGAATGAATTAGTAGTCCATGATTTATAATTTAAAATAATATATAAATAAAAATGGATTAATAATTAAAATAACCATTATTTTTCAATCAGCGTTACAGAAGTAAATCTATGAAATTTAGATTTTTATGCATTGTATTTGTGATTTTATTATGACTTTGAAAGAATATGGACTTGAAATCCTCTTATCTACTCTTGGAATTCCTGACTTTTATCGCTCCTATATACAAAGTCAGGATGCCAAGCTTGAATTAATAGCCAAGTACCTAAAAGGTGATTTATTCGATCGTACCTCTCAAGCCCCTCTTAAACCCAAGGTCAACTTTCTAATTGAAGAAATCGAGCAAGTATTATATGAGAACTTACCTCCTCACATTCCTTATATTAAAAAATGGTATTGGCCCAATTGGAATGAATATGCACTTTGTATTTCTCATGATGTTGATAAGTTATCAGAATCACGAAGTCACATCTGGAAAATTCGTAAAAGATTTTCTATGTTCACTGTATTGAAAGCGCTTTTAGGTATCTCAAATCCTTATAATAATTTGAAAGAATACCTCAAATTTGAAAATCAATATGGAGTTCATTCATCCTTCTATTTCCTAGCCGAGGAATACGATTTCAGTAAGATTTCTCAAGAACTCCAGCTCCTGAACGAGAATAAAATGGATCTTGGATTACATGGAGGATTTGGAACTCATAGCGATGCTAAAAAACTGAATGACGAGAAAACCAAATTGGAAAAGATTTTAAAACAACCTATTTTTGGAACGCGTCAACATTTTCTAAAATTTGAATTACCTGAAACCTGGAATGTGCATAACCGAACAGATCTTCTTTATGATACGACTGTAGGCTTTAACGATAAAATCGGGTTTAAGTTAGGTTTTGCTTTCCCCTTTTTTACTCCTGATGCTCATTTAAACCCATCTCCACTCATTGAATTACCCCTACTTATTATGGATGCGGCTATGTGGACTCATCTTAAGCATACAGAAGAAACTGCATTGAACACTATTTTAGAATTTAGAGATAAAATTAAGCAGTTTCATGGGTTACTAACAGTTTTATGGCATCAGTGCACTTTAAAGATGCGAGGAGGTCGAATTTATAAGAACCTCTTAAAGCGTTTGGCTAGTAAAGATGTTTATATTGCAAACGGGGCTGAAGTTGCTAAGTGGTGGCGTGGTAGAAATGATTTCCAAATAAAAATTACCACAAAAGATAACCAAATTTCAATTGATCTTCAAAACCCTAAAAGAATTAATGATCTTGGAATAATAATCAAAACAAAAAAGAAAATCAAATTAAATTCTACTAGTTCCAACCTTAGGATGATCGAAGACGCAAATAATGTTCTTAAAATCACATTTCATTCTGGAGAATCTGGGAAGATCATATTAAGCGAAATTTAAATCATTTTAAATTCCAATCTTCTGGAACTTTTTTAAAAAGTCTGGCCGGAACACCGGTATATATTGTATAAGGTGGGACATCTTTGGTTACCACCGCCCCAGCACCTATAATAGCACCCTCATTTATAACAACACCTGGCATAATTATTGCATTCGCCCCAATACTTGCCTTTTCCCTAATAGTCGGACCTATTAATTCGTATTTTTTTCTCATAACATATTTATCATTCGTTAGTTTGCAATTTGGTCCAAGAAACACATTATCTTCTATTGTTGTATGTAAGGGTATGAAAACCATACTTTGAATCGAAACACGCGATCCAATTTTAGTATAACCCTCAATTACAGTATTGGTTCCTACGGTGCAATTATTTCCAATTTCTGTCTGTTCTCTTACCATTGCAGTGTGTCCAAATTCCACTTGGTCGCCAATCCGCGAATTAGCATAAATAATACATCCTGCCCGTATAATTGTCCCTTTCCCAATAGTACAACCATCAGACACCACTAAATCCTTCATATCACCTGTTTTGATAAACTCCTTTAGATGACTGCGTATCGGATGTCCAATTATTGCATTATCTCCTATATAGGTCGAACTTCCTATCTTAACTGGACCATAAATCACAGTATTATTAGCGATGCTTACGTTTTCCCCCAATTCAATCTTCCCTTTTAAAATTGTATTTGCTCCAATGAAGCAGTTGCCATCTACTATAAGTTCTCCATCAATACGTGCTGATTTATCAATATCGCTTTTGTTCATTATTTAACTACTCTCCCAACACCTTTATAATTAAAACCTAATCCTGTCACATAACCTGGATCAAAAATTTGCCTACCATCAATTATCAATACTTTTTCTCTCATTTTTGTTAGGGAGCTTTTAAAATCCAGAGTTTTAAACAGCTCATGATCCGTTAAAAATATCAAACAGTCTGAATTCTGTAACGCTTCTTCTAAAGAATCTACGCCTTGGATCTCTAAAATTTTTGAAATTTCCGCTTTATCAAATAGTGGATCAAAGCATTTTAGCTTGGGGGTCTTATCTTTCAATAAATTCACAACTTTAAGTGTAGGTGAATTTCTATA
Organism: Candidatus Helarchaeota archaeon; assembly: GCA_016840125.1. The sequence continues at coordinate 5,975 of JAEOSY010000008.1, forward strand.
TTCTTTCACCCCCCCACGAAATGCTAAACCCATTATTGTTACATTAATTTCCTTATATCCTTTCTTCAGTTCTTTCAATCCGTCATCTAGTAATTCCACTATATGATATGGCATAAACTCATTAATCTCTCTAGCCGCTCTAACTAGCTTCAAATCTAGTCCTTTCATCGCATCATGATTTATAATAAAATAAGGATAAACTGGAATGCAATGCCCACCAACTCCTGCTCCCGGCGTTAAAATATTTGAAAAAGATTGCGTATTTGCAGCTTCAATGAGTTCTAAAATATCAATATTCAAATTCTCAGCTATTAGTGCAAGCTCATTAGCTAATGCAATATTCACATCCCTATAGATCCCCTCAAAGACTTTCATTGCCTCTGCAGTCCTGATATTGCTAAGTTTAATAACTCCTTTCTTAGCAACCATACTATAAAGCGTTTCCATTGCATCCGCAGTCCTTTGATCAATCCCACTCACTACTTTGGGATAACGATCGACTAAATCTGGGATAACTCTACCAGAATAAACTCTCTCTGGGCTGAAACCTAAACCAAAATCTATTCCCGCTTTTAATTTGGAGTGTTTCTCTAATATCGGTTTGATTTTTTGTTCAACATAATTTGGAGGGACAGTGCTTTCTAAAATAACTAAATCTTCTGGATCGAGACCTTTCCCTATACTCTCAAATGCATCTTTGAGAGGTCCTAAATTCAGTACTTTATTTTCATCTAAAATCGTTGGAACTATGACAATTATAACATCGGCTTCTTTTGCAGATTGAATTAAATCATTTGATGCTTTTAGATTCCCTTGTTTCATAACTTTTAAAAATTTTTCATCTAATTGCGCTTCATTCTTTATTGGATTTTCCCCTTTATTGATTTTATCAACAATCTCTTTATTGATATCAACTGCAATAATTTTTGTTCCTAATTCTGCAAAGACTACTGCAATAGGTAATCCAACCTTACCTGCTCCATAGATTGCTATCGTCACTTTTCCACTATTAATTGCGTTTCTTATTTCCTGATTATTCAAATTAAAGACTTTCAAGTAGGCACCTGATTTTAACGATTTAGAATTAATAATCTCTAAAACTTCTATTAAATTTAGTTTTTGAGTTAATTGGTTCAGACTTTAAAATGACCCAGAAATAATAATTTATAAATTGTAATTAAAACCTGCATCCAAACTATCTATCTTCTTCTCAATAATAAATAATTCACTCTGTAAGCGACGGAATTGGCTAATATAAGTTACTGGATTGATTCCACCTGCTCTAAATTTCCGCTCTAAATTTTGAATAGTTTGTTCAATGGAAAATTTTTCAGACTGTAGCTTAACAATCATTCTATTTGTATTCATTAAAGGGGATTCATTTTCCAACACGTGATTTATTCCAATATGATGGGATACGGGCTTATTTTTTATGATTACTGAGTTGCCAGTCATTAATTGTACAATTTTTCTGTCGATTTGCTTTTCTAAATGCTTTGTGGATAGTTGAATTTGATCTAAAGTGTTCAGCATTTTACCATCATTTATTCGATAATTACCAAAATTAACGGAGATCTTTAAATAATCTAGAATAGCTTCTTTCATCCGTTTTGGTGCTGAAAACCAAATATTTCCCTGATCTAAAATGAAGGTCAGTTTTTTAAAGAAGCGACCAACGATTGAAACATCTAGGATATGATTAAAAGAGAAGTTGAAGATTCTGTGGATTCGTTTTTTGATTAATCCAGTTTTTCGGATAAAAATCAATCTTTGATCGGTTAAAAATAAAATCCCTTTCCCTTTTTTCAACCCGTGAATTGTGCTCTTAGAAAATTTAATTTCTTTAAAAGCGCAAACTGGTAATTCTCCTGGAAAAAGATTTAGATGTTCCGTGTATTCATCATAAATTGATTTATAGTAACGGATTACATTGAGTTTAGACTGTACTAATCCATACTCTCTTTTAGGCTGAGCAAGGATCTTCCGTACATACGTTTGATACTTGATCACATCATCATATATTTGTTTTATGAGTAGCTCAATCTGAGGAAAATCTGAAGCTTGCCAATTTGAAAAATCACAATATTTACCAAGTTCTAACCGTAAAAGATCTATTTCTTGAGTTGCCCGCTCGAGAATTTCATCTGAGACTGATTTAATCGTTTCATATGTTGTGAGTAATGTCTGTTCAATTACTGGATCATGGAGGTAACCAACAGCTCGTAAAGCGAGGGTTTTTTGTCTCACTGCCCGAAAATCCCTTAAGAAGGTCTTTAACTCTTGATATCCGAATTTAAACCCAGTTACTACATCTCTAATCTGTTTTATTAATTCTAATCTTTTTTTAGCTATTGGAACAATTCTTGATGAACGACACCCTGAACAGCTTCGATGAATAACTAACCTAACTTCTATATCGAGCGACCCACACACCTTACATATAAAGATTTCTCCATTGACTGAATTTCTCTGTCTGATTTCAATATTTGGACTTTTACATTGACCGCACTCATGTACAAGTCGCTTATCGCTATAACCACAGTCTTCACAAAAACTTAGATTGCACTCTTCACAATAGTAGATTGCTGACTTTTCACTGCAGAACGTGCATTGATTGGATTTTTCATTCATTAACAATGGACTGTGCCTCAGAAATGTATTAGCATACTCTAATGAAAGATCCTGTTTTTTTAGCAAATAAATCTAAATAATATTCCCATATTCTCATGGCATTACTTTATGTAACTAAACAATGAGCCACGTGATGGTGGTCTTGGTAGATTTACAACGGTTATCTCCTTTCTAAGTGGAAATGCGATATTATAAATTGGAATTCTATTTTTAAATAATACAAACTTTCTTCCTTTATGTGCATGACCATGAAAAACAGCACTAATTTTGTCAGCCCTATTGAAGATAACTTCTTCATAAGCTCGAGTTCCCATTTGAGCATGTGCCCGGCTAGGTTCCCCAAGAACTGTCAAATAGGTTGGAGCATAATGAAATAATAAAATATTTAAATCATCCTTTAACTGTGAAACAAGTTCTCTTATCCTTTCAATTCGTTCTTTATATATCTCTCTTATTTTTGGGATATTTTGGTCTTGCCACCACGTTGGTTGGGCAAGACTCCCTTTTGTTCCAATAATACTAATAGGTTTGTTTTTCCGTTTTATAGAAACCAATTCATCCTCTAAAAAGATTATTTTATTTTTTCCGATTTCCCTCAACTGATCATAAAGGTTGTCAAATTCCTCATTCCCAAAACATGAATAGATTGGGAATTTCATACTGGCTCTTTCTAATTCAAGAATAATATTGTTTAATTGGTCTACATTCCCCTTATAAATCATATCTCCTCCCAATAAGAAAAGATCTATTTGGTTAACATCGATCTTTGCCAAAGCATCCCGAAACAGGTCTAGATACTTTGGGCTATGCACATCTGAAACACATGCAACCTGAATCATAGTTTATATCCTAGTTTTATGTTAGTGTTTTACTGTGTCAATTCAGCTTTTTTAAAGATTGTAATATCAGAAAAATAATCAAATTATTAGATTTGATAGGTGTAAAGAATGAGTAAAGAAGGTCACGTTAGTTTTTCAGATTTAAATTTGACTTATGGAGAGAGTATGACTCCTGGTAGTCTATTTATGTTTACTAAAGAGGAAAACGAATTTAGGATGGAAATCCGAAAATTCGCCCGAAAGGAGATTCATCCACTAGTTGAACGTATCGATCGTGAGGATAATGTTGAATTATCTATAAGCGTTATTCGAAAAATGGGTGAAAAATATCTTCCTCTGGCCTTTCCAAAAGAAATTGGTGGTTTAGGGAAGGGTACTGTCTATCGAATGATTTTTGGGGAGGAATTATCTGCAATTCATTACCCAATTGCCGTAATTTATGGATCAAGCTGTAATCTTTTCGGAGTTCCAATTATTCACTTTGGAACCCACGAACAACAAGAAAAATTCCTTAAACCGATTATGAATGGTTCGGCTCTCGGAGCTATTGGAATTACAGAACCTACTGGTGGAAGCGATGCGATCGGTGGAATGCGCACGACTGCTGTGAGAAAGGGGGATAAATACATCATTAATGGCGAAAAGCGGTTTATCACGAATGGAAGTATTGCTAAATATATTTTACTTTATTGCGTGACCAATCCCGAGGCACCCCCTAAAAATGGAATAAGTGCTGTGGTATTTCCCACCGAAACGCCAGGATTCGAAGTCATCAAGGATTACGAATTAATTGGGAGAAAGGGGTCTGTAAACTCTCATTTAAGATTCCAAGACTGTGAGGTGCCAGTTGAAAATTTAATAGGAAAAGAGAACGAAGGTGTCAAGATAATGCTCTATGGTCTTGATGCTGAACGAGTTTTCACCGGTAGCCAATATTTGGGTATTTCCCGGTCGGCGTTCGAAGTCGCATCTAAATATTCTGCATTACGAAGACAATTCGGTAGGGAGATTCGTAGATTTGAAGGAATTAGTTTTAAAATAGCTGAGATGTATATGAAGATCGAAGCCGGGCGGATGATGCTTCTACGTGCTGGGCGAATGCTTGATGATGGATTAGGGGCGACAAAGGAAGCTGGCGCTGCGAAATGCTTCGTAAGCGATAATGCAGTTCAAATAGTTACTGACGCGGTTCAAGTTCTGGGTGGTATTGGATATACAAAAGAATTTCCCCTAGAACGCTATTTTCGTGACGTAAAAATCGCTCAAATAGGGGCTGGAACTGCAGAAATATTACGATATCTTGTCCAGAGAGAGGTCTATAAGGATTTTGGCTATTAGATGACTTTTTACCTTTCAACTTTTCCGTCTATGAAATCCTCTACTAACTGAAAAGCTTGGGCATCAGTAAATTGTTTGGGTGGATGTTTAAAACAATAAGAGGAAATGCTTATAAGGGGTCCAGCAATACCACGGTCTAAGGCGAGTTTAATGGCTCGAATTGCATCGATGACGACACCTGCTGAATTTGGTGAATCCTCTACTGATAATTTCAAATTGATACTCACCGGCATCTCTCCAAATTTCTTCCCTTTTGCATAAATATAACAAATTTTAACATCCCCTAAAAAATCAACATAATCTGAAGGACCAATTCTAACAGGTATTTCGTAGGGAACTTGACTCGTAACCGCTTGAGTCTTTGAGACACGTTTTGTTTTCAAACGGTCTTCATCTGTCATATTGAGGAAATCTGTATTTCCACCAATGTTTAATTGATACGTTTCTTCAAGTTCAATCCCACGTTTCACGAATAAATCTGCGATAATACGGTGGAGAATTGTAGCCCCAAGCTGGGATTTTATATCATCCCCTGCGACAGGTAATCCTGCTTCTTCAAACTTTTTTGCCCATTCGGAATCTGAAGCAATAAACTCGGGAATACAATTTATATATGCACAGCCTGCATCTAAAGCAGCTTGTGCATACATTCGCGCCCCCTTATGACTCCCTACTGGTAAATAATTTACAAACATATCAGCTTTACAGGTCCGCAAAACTTCGGCAACATCTACAGGTTCCATTTCATTGGGGTCATAACAATGAAAGGGCTCCATCATATGTTTTGCAACTCCATCCGAAATCGGCCCTGGCATTACCTTCACACCAAGTTCTGGCACATCGCTGATTTTCCGAGCACAATTCGGGTCCACCAAGATTGCTTCACTTAGATCTTTCCCTATTTTTTGTTTATTCACTTCAAATGCTGCAACAAATTCAATATCTCGAGGTAAATATCCACCGAAATTCACATGCATTAATCCTGGAATAGTTCCTTCTGTTTTAGCTCGATAGTAATAAACTCCTTGGATCAAACTTGTGGCACAATTGCCAAGTCCCGCAATCGCCACCCGAATTTTTTTTCCTGCCATAAAAATCGCCAATAATATTAAGCTCAGTTTTTAAAATCTATAGTATTAAATAAAATAAAGTTTTGGTATTTTAGAGACTTTTAGAAGGATTGATGTAACTATGACTTGGGCTTCAAATAAACCGGGATTACTCCCTTCCTTGGACGTGCCCCTTGACCGACTTCCTGAGCTTTTATCAAAAATTGATGAGATCAAGGTTCAAAGTAGAAATCCAATCTACGCATTCAAGGTTGGAGCCTTACTTGAAATGGATGGTCTAAAATCTGTCGTATCACAAATTCGCGAATATTCCCAACTCCCTATAATTGTTGATCATCAAAAGTTAGCTGATATCCCCTCGATAATCAAAAAATTTGTTGAGAAGGTTGCATCCCTTGAAGTCGATGGGGTGATTCTCTTGGGTTATGTTGGGCCCGTCAGCATTACAACCTTTGTTGAAAGCTGTCAAGATCATGGAGTGGCAAACTATATTGTGGCAGAAATGAGCCATAAAGGTGCGTCTGAATATATAAAAGAATCTACCCCACAAAATATTGCAAAACTAGCGCGCGAATTAAAAGCGACTGGGATTGTTTGTCCAGCAACAAAAACAGAATCCATACAGAACTGTGCCGAAATTTTGAAAGGCTCTCCTCTCGGGATAATGTCTCCTGGACATGGTCCTCAAGGTGGCGGCGCAGATACTGCGGTTAGAGCCGGCGCGGATTGGATTGTGGTTGGACGTAGCTTCTATACTTCCCCTACTCCCCAAGAAACACTTATTAGATTAGGTAGATTAATTATTGATAACTGGAATAAAAATTATTCTAGGTGAAGGTGAGAATTTTGGCTGAATGGAGAGGCATGAATATCATGCGCCTTTTAGTGGTTATTCTTTTTATTATTACTCCAATTTATTTTGTTACTTTAATTTATTTCGTTAATTTAAGCGGGGCCTTGGTGTTAGATATGGAACCCTTTAAATCATTCGGAGCTGATATTACGTACTTTGTAATTTATCCCCTTTGCTTTTCATTTACCTGGTGGATATTCATTTATCTGTTACGAAATAAGATTGCCAATTCATATGAACTTATAAAAAAGGAAACAAATCCAATTCCTACTCGGTGGCTTATTTTTTATGGGGTCAATGCGTTTGTGATGTTAGCTTTTTTTATCATTCCTTTTATATCCTCAATTATGGCGATTTTTGGATTCTTCGTATTGGCATGGAATGTCGTAGTTAGATCCGATTGGTCCTTCGAAAGAGGAAAAGCACATGTCATCTGTTATGGGATCATAATTTTCGGTCTTGCCCTGATTTTTCCTATTCTCGTTCAGATAGAATTTTGGAATGATTATACCGCATTTTGGACCCTGATCTGGGCTACTTGGCAGGCATACATTCCCTATATTTATAGCTTCTCAATAGTCATTGTAAATGCTCTAACCATCGGTAGCATCATCTATCTTGTCTATTCGGGTGCCTCTGAATTTGAACGCGGTGCTTTTGGTACTACTTATGATAAGGCTCCGCGACGCGCTATTATTTTATTAGAAATTATTTTATTCGTTGTCTTTACAATTATTTGGTGGCTATCTATAGCTACTGGGGGTGTTTTTTCATGGATCTACACGATAATAAGTCTCTTTTGTCTCTTTATAGCCGTTCTCATCTTCCTCATTAGCTTATTCAGAAGTCGCAATACTGGTATTAGTCCATCAATCCTCGGCTATATTTATGCAGTTCTATTTATGGGGGTTGAAGGGTATCGAATTGTAATAACCGTTCTCAATTATGGAATTGACGCTATCTTTTCTACAACAGGATATCCACAGGAATTGATGACCACAACTATCTTAATCGCAAGTATTATTTTTATACTCGTGTTTTTGGTGGCGGTAGCTAGAGCTCCTGATCAGAGCTCCTACTGACATATACACCTTCAATTTCTCCTTCCCCCGCTTTCTGAATATAACCTAAGCCTATCATGGCATATTAAATTTTATCAATCAATTGAATCATAATAATTAAATACTGTTTTTATCACTTTTTTTTAAAGAGTGATAATTCAAGAAAGAATTTTCATCCAAACTGAAGAAATTTCAGTTGAAATTCCAAAAAGATTACACCTTTTTGAGTAGAAATCAATATCAGATATTTTAATACGCAGAATAACTGGAAGGATATTAGTGAAAATACTTTACCATCGATGGAGTGCTGGAATTTTTCTCCTCCTGCTTATCCTGTTACCGTATATTCTTGTACTTCCAAGCATAGCGACTAATCCTACCGTATATGATAATTATGATTCAGAAACATCCACCGGTGAAATTAACATCTATTATCAATCAGGGTCCGCCTTCCAATATGTGCAGGAACGGCTAAATCTCACAAATACAACTTTGCGGATTATAGTTGGGACAAACTTTTATTATCACACTAGCTCTTCTGCACTAATGCAGATACAAGCGGTAGATAACAGCTCAGGCGTGGTCGCATCAAGTGATAATATCACAATTGATGATTCTGGCGAGGTTAAAAAACTATACTCTTATTATTTTGCTGACGATCCTTATTTACTTTCCCGGGGTAGTCATTTTATTCGGTTAATTGGGATGAATAGTAGCCCTATTTCAATTTATTACACGAGTACTCCAAGCAACTTGAGCTATTATAGTAATGAAACCACGGGGATGGGTAACTGGGTGATGGATTCGAATCAATACCTCATTCAGTTTATTGAAGAGGATGTCGTCAATTTAACAAGTACAGAAAACATAACCGGCCAAATTGACTATGCTACAACAAATGATGCGGTTGATGCATATTTATTAGATTTTCCCGCTCAACCTGTTAAGATAGTATTAGAGATGAATGCATCGGTTGCAAATTTTAATTTAGAACTTTATAATTATTCCAATAACGGGGACATGGTACTACAAAACTCCACTGTTTCAACTTCAGGGAACTTTGACCACGAAATTCTAACATATATCCCTCCGGCTGCTGGATTGCACGTTCTCCTAGTCAAACCGAATGATAAAGATGTAGATATCAGTAATTACACTTTAAGCTGGTTTAATTCAAGTAATGAAATTGATGTCTCACGCCCTGTAATAGCTTTTGATAATGCATTGAGTGAGTTGGATATCACAGGCGTTACCGCAAGTATGGATGGTTATAGCTATAATGGATCATCTTATTTACCTGAAATAGCCGAATATGCGATCTACAGAGAAATAGATAATTCAGTCGTTGGATCTAATGGATCCCTATTTGATTATAACAACGATAGTCTTTGGATCAACGAAAATCTCGATGTAAGTGGTTTGGATCCAGGGGTTTATTATGTTCGAGCAAGATTTGAAGATAATAAGGGAAATGCCATCGGAATAAGCCCAAAATCGAGCCGTTTCTTTGTACTAGGTAATTTATCCGTAACTGCAGCAACCGTTTCATATATTGGTGGTATGAACCAAAAACTTAACATTAGTGGCATTTCAGTAGATAATACAACGACTCTTGATATTTTTACTTATACAATTTTTGATAATACCCTCAAGGCAAATACTTCAATTACTGGAATATTAACTTACGAGTCAGGTTCTCAGACCTGGTATGCCAATAATGTTGATGTCTCATCATTGTCTGATGGTCAACACTTCGTTTTAGGCTATTTTGAAGATCAATCAGAAAACAAGTTTGGTATTGGGAACGTTTCAAGTTCTACCTTAAACCTGTTTACAGTCCAGCATATTATTGAAGTCAATCAAGCATATACGAGCTATACGAATCAATGGATTCAACAATTAGAGATTGGAGCTTTGGCTAATACAAGCTATCAGGGAAATGGCGTGGGGAGAAATATTCAAGCTAATGAATCTATTGTTACCTATCAAATTTATCATAATTCTACAGGCTTCTCCGGAATATCTGGTAATTTGAGCTGGACTGGTAGTAGTTGGAACTCAACCATAACCGTCGCTAATTTAACTGAAGGGCCACATTGTGTTCAAATAACCTTTACCAACAACACTATGTATTATAATACATCCGGCTCACTAAATTCATCCATCTTCACTGTTAATCATATCCTCAATATTACCTCCGTATCTCAAATATACACTGGTAATACGACTCAAGCAGTAACTGTTGAAGTTACTGCTAATACAAGCTATTATGGTAACGGAATAGGGACACCCATTCAATACAATCCCGATGCTATTGTGCTGTGTACAATAGTCAATAGTTCCAATTCCGTACTTACTTCTGTTACTGATTTAGCCATTTGGTATGGAGCATCATCTTCTTGGAAAGTAGACGTTTCCACTGCCAGCCTTCCTGAAGGGGATTATTACGTTTTGGTTAATTTTTCAGTTTTTTCAAATAGCTTTAATGCATCTGCAACTCAGAATACTTCGAGTTTTACTATTAAACATATTATAACCTTAACTGTACCAACACCTATTTTTAATCCTGATACAGCTTCCCTAGATATTGTAGGGATCATTGCGACTGATAGTTATTCAGTCTATCATCACATCAATGATAGTACTGTAATTTCCACGTATTTTGAGATTTTTAATTACACATCTCAAGAATCTCTTGGCATTTACGGCGATCTAACATATAATTCAACCTTTGATGATTGGCGGAATACAAGTATTGATCTTTCTATATACCCTGAAGGACAATTTTTCATTCATGTCAATATAACAAGTATTGATGTCCCAGAAGGTGCAGCGGTGAACTCCTCTCCATTTGATCTGGTTCATAAAATTGTCATTACAGGAATAACCCTTAATTATACTGCCGACTTCACTCAAACCCTGAATATTACAGTAGCTTACGCTGAAAGCGCATACCAGTATCACACAAGCGATAATATATCCTATTCTAATTATCGATTTTATTATTGGAATAATCAATCAGCTGTTCTGAGCCCCGATCTAGGCGGAAATCTTACAGAAAGAGTCTCAGGTTGGACAATTTTAGTCAATGTTTCCCAATTACCTGCTGGTGAATATTATGCTGTTGTCAATTTTGCAGATCCCACGGCTGCAAATTCTAAAGGAAGTAAGGATACTACGAATTTCACAGTAACTCATAGCTTGAATGTAAGTTCCCCGGTCATTAATTACATTGATAATTTGGATCAAGACCTCAATATATCATGCTATGTTAATTCGAGTTATTACTTCCAACGTAACTTCAATTCCTCAACTTTTGGAACTGGCAAATATCATATTTTTTTGGATAATGGAACTCCAACAAGTATTACAGGTGATTTGAATTGGAATGGCTCCCGTTGGGTAGCAATCAACGCCGATACATCGCTTTTGCCCGTTGGCACTTATCGCATAATTTGTAATTTCTCTACTCCTTATACTCTTGGTAATTCTGCCCTTTCAAATAATTTTACTGTTGTTCATGTAATTAATATTTCAAGCCCAACTGTAACATTCAATAACGAGACAAATCTCTTGACTATTCTTCATGTAACCTCGCAGAGTAGCTATCTAGCTTTCAACTATTTAACAAATCTCACAGCTCTTTTGTCCTACTTCGAAATTTTTGACAGTTCTAACACAACCACAGGAATCACGGGGCAATTATCATGGAATGGATCAGAATGGCAGGTGCTTGATTTCTCTATCCCCTCCTTGAACGAAGGTCAATATTATGTCAAGATTTACTTTAATGATTCACAGACCACAATTACGTCGATCTCCAGCGACTTTTTTATTGTTGACTACCCTGAACAAGAAATTGATTGGTTAGTAATAATCCTTATAATATTACTAGTAGTGGCAGTTGCCATTGTATTATTTTGGTCACTCTTCCCCGAAAAACCCGAAACAAGGAGTGAGCAACTCTAATGGAGATGAGCCCATGACGAAAAAAACGAGAAAAAAGCACGTATTTAGATTTGGACTCCTCCTATTCTTTGTATTTATGCTCCTCTCCATTCAGTTTACAGCTCCCCCTAGTGAATCTGGAAGGATAAACGATAGCCCAATTTCCTGCCTCCAAGGGCCTGAAATATCAAACGTAATTCATACACCAAATCTACCAGAATGGTATGATAACATCACTATAAATGCCCAAGTTACAGATCCTTGGGGAATTTTCGAAGTCTGGCTTAATTATGAAGCTGATAACGATAAATATGCAGGATGGGTCGCTAACTTCTCCATGGTTCATGTTAGTGATGATCTCTATACCTATACTATCCAAAATTCTGAATGGGATTTACCATGGGGTCCAGCGGATGGTTCTTATGTTAATTACACTATCTTTGCAATAAATGGGTTAGGTAACTGGAGTCAATCCGGATATTTTCAATTTTATATTAACGATACCATTGCTCCTGTTGCTCAAATTCTAACATTAACTAATAATTCATATGTATCAGGTGCTATTCAAATTAATACAACCATAATTGAAGAAGGAAGTGGCATTAAGCAAGCCAATTTGAGTATGTATATGGGTAATAGTACGCTTCTTGAAACCTTTTCCACAACAAATGTGAACGAGACCTTTTTATGGGATGTTTCATCCTTACCTGACTATAACATCTCTGAACCTGCCTCTTATTATACAATTAACTTTACTGTGTGGGATAAAGCTACTCCAACAAATATGGATATAGTCACATTAGAGTCAATTAAAATTGATAATACTGCACCATTTATAGCTTTTATAAACGCATTTAAAAATACGACAGCTTTTATCTTGGATAATCAGACTTTTACAAATAATATTATAAGTGCAGCTAATTTCACTGGGAATATCAATAGTACTCATTATGATAATTCAACTTATCATTCGTTCTATAATGGAAGTGACGGATTCTTACAAGTTGCTTATGGATTCAATTTATCCGCTTGGAATTTAACAGTTGATATGCTAGATACTCTCAGTATCACACTCAATGGAAAGGTTGGATATACAAACTCATCCATTGTCGATGCTGGTTGGAAGATTTGGAATTGGGTTCATCAAAATTTTACAATAATTGATGCAACTGTTTTCAATAGTACCACCGATGTTACAGATGTTCTCTCTCTTACTTCTCTGAATAAATCTCTCTACATCAGTAACGAATCGAACTACCGAATTGAAATTTTCTTTTTTGTTAACACCACCGGACCAGAAATTGCCGCAAGCATTGATTTTATTCTTTTTAATATTAGTTACTTTGAAATTGATGAATGGTATAATCCAGATAATGAAAATATAACACTCCGCATTGTAGGGGATGATTTGATTTCTTTTGATCGGATTGAACTTTTCAATCAGAATATCACTTATTCCATAATTAATTCATCCGGACTACATATTTTTGACTTCAATACAACCGTTTTACCCAGTGGTTTAGTTCCCTTAAATATAACCGTTTATGATCAAGCAGGAAACACAAATTCAAGTAGTATTCTACTCAACATTGATTTTGTAGGTCCTACCTTAGACCTTATCTTTCCAGTTGTAAACCTTAGTTCCCCGGTTAATGACACCTACATTGGACAATCTGGGATTTGGAACCTCATTATTCCCGTTGAATTTACGAGTTCTGACGAAAATTTTGAAAAATTAGAATTATGGATTGATGGCTCTCTTGCTCCCGTACTCCCCGGTCAATTAGGACAAATCCTTGAATACGATGAGTTCGGTAACGTAACTTATGAACAAACCAATGCAACATGGTATGAAGAAGGCAATTTTAAATATTATTGGAATACTTCCACTTTAATTCATGGTACAATACATGAATTACAGTTTATTTGTTCTGATAATTTTGGAAATCCGAGTGAATATAAGTACTTTATTACTGTAGCCAACTTTCATACCAATATCTCAATTACAGATGTAATAATAAACTATTCAACCCTGTCTGACACTTCAACCATCCTCGAATTTATTATCTCAAATCATGGAAATAGTACTCTGAAAGATTTCACCCCTCAAATAATTCTTCCATCCAATTGGGATTGGCATTTCAAAGATGTTGATTCTTTCGACTTCCAGTACTTAAGTCCAGGTGCCAACCTGAACTTTAAAATTGAGATTATTCCTCGGTCTGTCCAGTATTTAATAAATCAGACTATTCAAGTAATCATAAATTGTACTATCATTGAGAATCTCACCCAAGTCTCTAATCAATTTTATATTCAAATTCAAACGTATCTAATAGTAGAACCTCAATCCTCTTGGCCTGGTATGAGTTCAGCAATTTTTATTCTACTAAGTATTGCATTAGGTCTCGGCATTGGCTTATTGGCTTTCAAAATCTACCTATACCTGAAAGAAGTTTCTAGTCAACCAGCTAAACCTCCTGAAAAGGTTAGGAAACGAAAATAGTTTTTTATTTAAACCATTTATCTAGGTTTCTCTGTTGTTTGGTTGCATAAACCTTTTCTAGACGCTTTAATCCCTTCTCTACCCGCTCCTGACTAAATTGATACTCATCAATCATTATACTTTTAATTAATTTAGTGTTAGGTCGATTGAACTTGATTTTATAATCATTTTCTATTGGGGGATTTTGAAAAAATTGCTTAATTTCTTCCAAATCTTCCAGGGTTCTGTTAAATTCATATGATTTTTCTTTTATTATAGTTTTAAGATCTTTATATTTTTGAATAAGTTTTAACGCAGTTTTCGCACCAACCCCTTTAATCCCCTCATTAAAATCAGTCCCAACTAAAATCCCTAATTCTATCAATTGTTCTCGTGAAATTCCTAAATTTTGATATATTTCCGAACTAATAAGCAGTTCTGGTTCAACTCTAATATATTGATTTGTTCGAGGAATACGGCGTCTTTCAGATAGTGACAAATTTCGAATTAGTCGAGGGGCTCCAAATAAAACTGAGTCGAAATCTTGAGAAGCTACTGCCCAAACATCATTTTTTCCAACCATATAGGATGCTTGAGCTTCCCCTTCAGAAATCGCCTGTACTATCGGTATACCCATTGCACTAAGTAGTTCTTTTGATTGGCTAATAATATCTGATGTCATACGATGAGCAGCTTGACCGTATTTCCTCGCAGTTTCCATATCACCCTGTTCAATCGCCGTCTGCCACTGCTTATATGCATCTTCTCTTCCTTTTCTTCTTTCCTTAATGGTTTTACTTTTAAGTTTAGGGGGTCTTCCATCAAAAACATAAATCGGTTTGATTTTTTTTTCGAGAAGCCTTATATTGCGATAGAATAATCCAGATAAATGTGATGTTATTCGTTTTTTATCATCCATTAATGGGAGTCCTGTAGTTGGTTGAATAATAGCTAGAAATTGATAGATTGCATTCGCTGCGTCAACAGTCACTCTCTTTCCTTTCATATTGTCAAAATCAATTTTTTTAATTAAATTTTCTTTAACCGTACCTTTTTCTATTTCTATGTCTAAAATCTTTCTGATTTTGACTCCCATGAATGTCCCCCTCAATTCCTCTCTTTTAATAGCTTTTTCTCTTCAATTTAGTTCCGCAAACATCACACTTTTTCAGTTTTGTATTTGGGGAGTAATCTGTATTGCAACCTGGGCAAAAGACCTTCCATCTTAATTGTGTTCGGATGCCTTTCTCTGTAACTGATTTATACTCGATCTTTAGATGGGAGGCGGTATTTTGTATTGAATAATCATCTGTCATTAATATTGGATTCCAATTTTCGTTGTGAAATTCTAAGGCTAAAGCAAGCACCTTAATGTCTATTTCTGATAATTTCTGAAAATCGCCTGTTTTTTTAGTAGTTTCAATAATCTCATTAATGGATTCCTGAGAAGGCGATCTTAATTTCATTCTTCCCGTCTTAATAGCCATATTTAGAATTTCTTTTGTGTTCCTATTGCGGATTTCTTCTAAATTGTCAGGCGTGGTCCATTGTGGAATACTTATTGCTTGCGGATCCATTCCCCCTATGAATGCAGAGGTATCATAGATTAAAACTGGGTCCTTTTTTTTCATCGCCACGTTTTTTCATCTTACCTTTATTCTGTTAACTCTATTCAATTAACTCATTTATATGTTTTAGAACCGCTTGAGATGGTTCAAAATTATACTTAACAATTAATGCTCTTAATTCAAAAAATTTGAGGCGTGCATTTTCATTTTCATTCAATTTTCTTCCAAAATAGGCTTTAATAAATTCTTCTTTGTTGAAATCATGCAGCAAAAGCTCTGTAAAATATATTCCTAAATCTTTAAATCGATCACCTAGACATGTACCTTCAAAATCGATCATCCATATTTAATTGTCTTTAACTATAAAATGCTCCAACCTTGGGCCACCATGAATAAAACAATAATTTATCTCATAATCTTGGTATTTTTGTATCTTATTTTGGATATTTTTTGAAAAGTCTCCCTTGAATAGTTTTTTTGTGTAGTTTAACCCTCTATCAACCTCAACTTTTTGGTAATCCTTAATAGTTAAACCAGTTAAAGACCTATCCTCATGTATCCTTTTTAGAAAATTGAGTCCGTTCAGTATATTTATTTTAGTTAAATCTTGCTTTAAATTCTTTCCCTCAACAAGCAAATAAAACAAGACACCAACTTCCCTCTTAATATCTCCAAAACTCCAATAATCATTCAACCCTTTTTGAAGTGAAATATATATAATGGGTTTAGGAACGTTGTAATTTTTACTTGATAAAAGTTTTAACGTATCGAACTCATATTTTCCCCACCCAGTATACCCTACTTTCGCAATTATATTTGAATTTCCTAAAATTTTAAAATTTGAATTAACACTTTTGCTGAAGACTTGAATTTCATAATCATTCTTAGTAAAACTCATTAATTCGTTCGAGTTCTCGATTATCTTCTGAATATCTGATTTATCTATAATCTGATTCATTCTAATCATTCTTTATCTAGCTTGAATCAATAAATCAATTGTTAATAATCTTCAGAAATTTACTATGAAGTTTGCTATTTCCAGTTGCTAATATCGAATATCTTTCATTCATATCCAATTTTCCTTCGAAATTGAACCCTTTTACATTAGTAGCTGTTCCACCAGAACTCTTTAAAAAGAGTATCCCTGCCGCAATATCAGTAACTAACAGGTCTCCTCGTAAATCGATTAATCCGTCCAATAAACCACACCCTACGTACATTAATTCGAGAGAGACGGCTCCAAACAGCCTCATTTTCCCGATTTTTTTGATTATTTTTCTGATCTGCTCGTAATTAACATTTCTATAGCTATAAAGCGACACCAAAGCTCCATATGGTGATCTACAAGAAGAGCTTGAACATTTTTTATTATTAAAAAATGCTCTATTCTGATCTACGTAAAAAATTTCATCTGCTAAGTAATTCCTAACGTAACCAAATACGAGGTCCTCAAATTTATTACCTTTAGCAATTGCAATACTTGTTGTAAAGAAGGGTAATCCCCTTACCGCGTTCGTAGTCCCGTCTACGGGATCTAAAACCAGGGTATATTTTGATTTTGCTCCAATTTGTAATTCTCCAACTTCCTCGCTAAGAAGTGTTATATCAATCTTCTCTTTTTTTAAGTATTCAATTACCACGTCCTCAGCTAAAACGTCAACTTTCTTCGTACTCTTCTTATATTTTTCCATTTTAATTGCAGCTTCAGCAGTTCCAATAACTGGCTTGATAGATGCCCAGATAGAATTAGTTAGGCGTTCACAAAGAGTTTTCCAATCCAAAAATCAAACCTACGACCCATTGTTTAAAAAATAGAAGTAATTTATTTTGATTTCACTCGTTCGATTTTAATTTTATCCATGATTATCCAATATTCGATTTGGACACCTTCAACGATTTTGGATTTCATATTCTCATCGTCTGGCATATTAATTTCTAGGGTGTTATAATCATCCATATCCATAACACTAAGCGTATCACCCATTATTGCAGATACCATCGCCGTTTTCTTTTCAATTATTGGGACATCTACTTTTGTATTAGCAGGAAATACTGCGCTCTTTTTCTTATTCTGATCAATAATTCCTTGAGCCATGATTCTTATTTTTGCGTGCCCGTGCTTTCCGGCTTTCGAATGATCTAATGATATGATTTTATACGGTTCATCGTCCAATAAAATATATCGATTTACTTTGAGAGTACCGGCGTCAACCATCTTCTTTGACATTATCTTATCCTCAACATCTCATTTTTGTTCTAATTAGTATTTCATTCTTATAAATCTATAGACGCCTTGAACTTGAAGTTAGTGGGTAGTTATTTTAATAATGGGATATTTACTTGAACTTAGGAGAAATAACCTTCTAACTAGTTCTAAAAAGTTATAAATTTCTCTCAAAATCTATAAATCCTTATGCCAATTCTCCATCTACCCGCATGCGAGTAGACCCGCCCTAAGGTTATCAGGCGGTACGCCCGTCACCGGGTTCAAGCCATCCAGCACGGTTTCGAAGGGCATCAAGAGCTTCCTCTTGTGGTTGGTAGTTGGGTCTGGAGACTGGAAGGGAGTTACCCCGCGCTACTCAAAGCTTACGTGAATTCTTGCCCCGTTCCTAGGAGGGACTGCTCGGGTTCAAACGAGGCTTTATAATGTCCTCGACTTGTGCGAACAACCACTGGGAGCGGGGGGAAAAAATTCCTGAAATTCAACTACGCCTTAAGTAATTCGCCCTCACCAAGAGAATGGTGTGGCTAATTAGGTAAATATTCCACTCCTATTTAAACTCTTGGGATTGATTTGCGCATTTTTCCAATTTGCGCTTTTAATTAAGAGATTTTTAAAATTTTTTATAAATTTTTATAAATTTTTATATATTTTAAAGATACAATTTGAACGATACATGTTATTCAATTTCGACTCATATAAGAATTTACTAAAACAGATTCTTGATGAATATCAATATACTTTTCTCCGATTTGATGAAAAAATTGACCGAAAATCGCAAAACATCATTTACTTGAGACATGATGTCGATATTTCTCCGTATTCTGCTTTTCAATTAGGTAAAATCGAACACTCCCTAAATATTAAAACGAATTATTTCTTTCAAATTGGGGCTGAAACATATAACATCTTTAATCCAAATGTCTTAGATATTATTAAGAATCTCTTTTCTATGGGACACTGTATTGGGCTTCACATTAATGAGCTAATTTTCGGAGATAATGGTGAAAAAATACATTCCACCTTGAAATGGTTCAAGGATTGCATTACAGAGGTACATTTCGTTGTCAGTTTCCATAGACCCTTAAAATCAATACTCTTTAAGAAATATGAGGCTTTTATTAGTGCCTATCAATCTGAGTTCTTTTCACCTGATATCTTTTTATCAGATTCCAGAAAAAACGAGGACTTTTATCTGAAGTTATTAAATCTATTAAAGGAAAAGATATCTCCTATTCAATTATTATTGCATCCAGTTTGGTGGTATCCTGTAAAGGATATTGTTGAATTCAAAGATAAATTGATGAAAAGACATCTTTCTGAATTAAAGTTATATCTTAAAAATAATTTTAAGAACTTGAAGGAGTACATAAAGGATGAAGATCACTCTTATGGGTTGTAAAGGTACAACTCTCGATTTATTAAACAGTATAGTTTTAGAAAAGGCATTCAATATTAACCAGGTCATAACTCTACCTGAAAATTTAGGAAAAAAACATGGGATTGCTTTTTTCCAAGGGAATCAAATTAAAAACTATTGTAAAACTCAATCTATTCCGGTTCATACCGTGAATTCATATAATCTAAAAGACCCATCTGATCTTAAATTCTTTCAAGAGGCACAGATTGCTTTATTACTCGTAATTGGTTGGGAACGGATTGTACCTGATAACATCCTAAAAACACTAGGTAAATTTGCCTGTGGAATGCATGGAAGCCCATATGGCCTACCTAAGGGTAGGGGTCGATCTCCAATGAATTGGTCATTAATAACAGGGCATAATCGATTTGTTACTAATTTATTTAAATATAATCCGTTCATAGATGCTGGAGAGATAATAGGATTTCAAGTTTTTGAGATTAATGAGTTTGATTCAATTGCAAGTCTTCATTCAAAGAATAGAATTGCTATGTATCAACTATTAAAAACCTATATACCATTAATAGAAAAAGATCAAGTAATTTTTAAACCCCAATCTCCAATAAAACCTACCTTTTACCCAAAAAGAGTGCCGGACGATAGTGCTATTGATTGGAACCTAAATACCTTACAAATCTATAATTTAATTCGAGCTGTATCACCCCCCTATCCCCCCGCTTTTTGTTTTTATAAAGGAAAGAAGATTTTTATTCTTGAGGCATACCCCTTCGATACCGCACTATTTACTAGTGAGATCAAACCTGGAACTATTGTAGATATTTCTATCACCTTGAACGAAATTGTGATTAAAACAAAGGATGGCTCCTTACTTGTGAAAAAATTCACAGGATTGACGAGTACCGATCTTCAAATCGGGGAGATTTTCCAAGGAGCCGATTCTGACGCTATTCTGCAGGACATTGTGAAACGTTACTCTGAAAAAACGCCATTAGATCAAAGAGAAATTTAATGAAAAATATAAATAAAATAAGCTCACAATAATTTTTGACGCTGATGATCTATGAAGATAGTGGATTCTTTTGAAGATGACATACTTTATGAGTAGTGAAGCGTCGCTTTTCTGAAGAAAAAGGAAAGAAAATTATTCGATCTTAATTTTGATCCTTGTTACTTTCTTAGCCAGTCGTATTTCTAATATACCACCTTTGAATGTGGCAGAAACATTATCCGCATCAACGCTGGAAGGGAGTTTTATATGTTTATGGAATTTACAAAACTCGGTTTTTCGCTGGACTGTTCCCCATTGTTTAAATTGTACTGGACGATCAAGCGTGGCCTGTAAATCTAGCATATCATCTGTTACATGGATATCAATTTCTTCTTTCTTAACATAGGGCAAGTCTGCAGTTAAGATAATCTCATCTTCGGTTTCAATATAGTTTGTTAGAGGTTCGAGACAACATTCATCAGGATCCCAGGAGCACCGTTCCTCAAACCTTTCGCCAATTGCTTCGAAAATGTCTTTTTCTATATCTGAAAAGAAATCTCGCATCCGGTCAATAAATCGCTTTTTCTCTGACATTTAATTCCTCCTTATCCGAACATTGGTAGCAATTCAAGTTCTCGAACCGGTTGCGTACCTCGCATTGTTTCTTGGGTTCTTTTCATCAAGTCTCTCATCCTGACTCGTAATTCCTCTGCTCTATTGAGTAAAGCCTCAACGTCTAAATCCATCTTCAGGAATTTATTAAGACCCTCGACAACGGCGGCAGCGGCTCCCGGATCTGGGTATTCAAGAAAGGATTCAGCTCCAAGTGCAATAGTCGGAACGTTCTGTTTAAGGCTATCCCATAGAAAGATTGCTTTTAAACCCACAATTACTCCCGTATCCATCTTCTCAATTTTACTCTCTGTTATTAACTCTTTTGTTTTTTCATTTGTACCAATTGCGTAATTCGTCAACTTTTCCAAATTTAGACGATTAGGTACTGGGATTCCGTGTAACATAATCACCATTTTAGGGTCCCATTTTTTCACGTGCTGTAATAGGGCATCAGATAGGGCATAAATTGCAGTAGATGGAATAGGAATTTCCGAAACAATAGCAATATTTTCATCTTTCAGATATATCTTAATAGGTGATTGGATCTCACCATTATGTAAGACGATAACTGGCGGAAACAGTTTAGATTCGATATATCCAACTCGCTTCATCTTTAATGTTTCAATCATGTGCATTGTCGCAATTAAACCAACTAATCCCACATCAGGAAGCCCAATGATAACATTTGGTCCTCTTATCTTAAGGGATTCTTCTTCAACTATGTGAATTTCGTCTGACATAAAAACATCTCATAATTAATTTGCTAAGATTACTTCCTAAATTGCCATAAGGTATTACTGGTAATAATTACCTTATTTTCCCATAAAAAAGTAAGAATTAAAACTTTTAAATTTTTTAAATACCTAAAATTTGAGCTATCATTTTTGAGTAATCTCGGAGAATACTCACAACTCTTCCTAAATCTGCACCGTGAGATCCTGCCCCAACTAAGAGGAAACTCGTTCCTGCACAGGAAACAATTGAAAAACCTTGGCTGCCTCTCACCACAATCTCCCACAGCTCCCCTTGTGCTAACTGCATAACTGCCATCTCTGCCGCATTTAAAATCGCAGCCGTCATAGCTGACAATAAGTCCGGATCCACTTGCGAAGTGGAATAATATGCGATTCTTCTGCCTTCCCGCGTAATTAAAGCTAAAGTATATAAATTAACTTCCAGCGCGACTCGTTGCAGAATAGTCGTGATTTTTGACTCGATTTCATGTGCTCCAGCCATTTTTCTATCTCCTTACTCCAAGTCCATTAACTTACAGACAATAATTTCAAATAGTTGTTCTTTCTTTTTAAAAATTCTTCTCAGTTTCGTAATACATTTTATAAAAGTGATCCAAAATTATCATGTTAGATCAAATATTTGTGATTGATAGAACTTTCTAATGTAATTGTAGGGAACACCACTTTCTATCCCATGAGATGAGCCATATGCCCGAAAAAACAACTCGAATCTCGAAAGAATTTCAAATGATCCTCAAGATTATAGAGAACTATAAAGATTTAGTAGATCTCACTCTCCAAATCCCCACAGAAGATTATGAAAGACGTCAGAAAGCTGTCTACGAGCATCTAATTAGAGATGGGTCTGAAATAGGATTTATTTTCTCCGATGAACACTACTGTGGAGATTCTTTTTACCTTGGAGGAAACTATGTTCAAATTGAGCAATTAGCGGGTGTAATTGGGAAGAATGGCTTCCACGTCATCGCAGGCTTGGAGGGAGGATACGTTGCAGAGCAACTCGCTCCCAGAGCCAACGCAAAGGTCCACAAAGTTGAGTTACTGCAGCTAGCGGATGAAAAATATCCTATCAAAGCCGAACGGTTAGAAAACGTAATCGAAGCGGCTGCCCAAAAAAACATTTCTGAAATAGATCACATTGCTCTTTTGACTCCAAGACAAGTCATTCCGATGGCAATCGTTGAATATCTCAACCAATTATTTGGAAAATCGAATGTGGTTGATAAACAAGAGATGTATTACAAAATTAAATATGAGAAATCCGATATGGAGATGAAACTAATCAGACAGGCTTGCTTTATTGCCGATGCAATGATGCGAGGCATGTTGGCAGTTCTTAAACCTGGAATGCTGGAGACCGAGGTGGCAGCATGGGCTTATTTCATCGGGAGGCAACTTGGATCAGAAGAAGACGGATTTAAAGTTATGGTGGGCGCTAATGAAGCCAATCGAACCCTCATCGGGCAGGCTCTAAATAGAGAAATATATGAAGGGGATTTCGTTCATCTCGGTGTGGCGCCAAAAAGAGATGGACTAAATTCATGTATCAGACGATCTATAATTGCTGTAGAGTCACCGGATAAAGTTACCGAAAATCAGAAATATTGGTTTGATTTTATTGAAGATGCTTATCGGGTGGGTTTCGACAAGTTTGTCGAGGTTGCCACGAAGAATTTACCTGCCAAATATCAGGAACAAGCTCTAGTTGATTTCTTTAAATCCAAATCGGATGAGGTCTCACAGCGATTTGGAATTTCAATCAATCTTGAAAAACTAAAACCATATACTGGCACTCACAACTCAGGATATACCGAATGTGAGGAATTTTTTGGAGCGATCACACTCGAATCCGAGGAACTGCTTGGAAATCAGATAGTAATGATGTTAGACGTGGCTCTAAGGGGTATAGGCGACAATTGGGATGATTTAATACTCCCTGACTTGGACTTCATCGTAATTGAAAATACACTGGGGAAGTTTGGGACCAAAGTCGAAACTTTAACCCAACTGCCATTAAACTGCCAAACTCTTGTGGGAAATGTAGATGAACTCTGAAGTCGTTTGGGAATCAATTTTATAATGAAGAAACTCTTAGTTGTATGTAAGATTTGGTGAGGATTGAAATGGACGATCTAGCAATATTAGGTGTAGCTCCATCGGACCGAAGGCGGTTAGAAAACATGGGGTTCACCACTCTCGAACAAATTGCCCAGATGGAACCATCCCAACTAGCGATGGGGAACAAAAAGGGCGAATCATTAATAAAACGCGCCAGAACTATCTTAGCTAACAGAAATATTAAGACTATCGAGGTTAACCCAGACCAAATCGAAGTAACTCTGGAAATAATCAACAACGCGGTTATTTTTTCGGTAAAAGACATTTTAGAGATTCTAGAGTCGGACGAATATCTGGATATTGAAAAGATAGAAACTGGTATTAAAATCTCTGAAATAAAATACGCAACAAGTTTGGCTGTTAGTGATTCGGAGAAAAAAGATATTGAGGATAGGATGGAATTATCTGCAAACGCCTTTAAACGTGTAAGGGATGCAGCCTACCGTCATTTAACTATCCTAAACGCGAAAAAAAGAGATAATTTATCGCGATTTGGGATAAATATTGACCGTGAGAAGATTATTGCTTTTGCTCAGGAAAGGGGTTTTGATGTTTTTTGGCAGAATGTATTCGAAGAAATCCATGGTAATGAAATAATAAAGAAGGTACTAACGGTTTCAATGTTTTCGAGTTATACTGAACCAGTTCACTTATTAGTAATTGGTGATCCCGGGAGCAGTAAAACTCTGGCAAAGGATATTATAGCCAATAATTTTAAAGATATTTCCCTGATAGGGGGAAACTCCACTCGCTCAGGTTTGGTCTGCAATCTTACAACCGGTGCATTAGGTGTATTAGCTTACTCCGATTTAAAATTAGTATTAGTGGATGAATTTGATAAAATCCCTAAGGCCGATATCGAGTACTGTAGTGAGCTTCTTTCGAATGGTAAAGCTAGTGTGCATTCGGCTAGAGTTCACCAGGATATCGAAAGTCGGTTTATTATGATTGCCTTTGCAAATCCGAAATCAAAAATATTTGGATCCACTCCCATTGATGATATAGGAATGTCTCCGATACTTATGAGCCGATTTGGCTTAATAGTTAAGACGGAGAACCTAGCAAAAGAGGAGCGGGTGGAACTATTTAAAACTAAATTTTATGGTAAATCCGAATTAAAGGAAGTTCCCGAGCTTTACGATCAGTGGGTCAAATTGGCTCGGCTTCACGAGCCTAAAACTGAGGTTTCTGACGCTAAACTTAAGAAATATCTCGATAATACTGATAAAATCTTCCAAAAGTTCTCAAATACTCCATTACGACGTGATCTTCGCATGGGTGATTATGTGAAACGCATTCCTATGGCTATTGCACGCGCCGAGTTCTCAAATGTTACAGATCAAATCCTTGAGAAGGCTGAGAAAATTCTCAGTGAGAGTCTATTTCTATGGGGTAACTAATTAAATGCGCATTTTAGGTATTGGCAGTCATCCTGATGATTTAGAAATTCTGTGTGGGGGAACCTTAGCTAAATACACCGCAAATGGACACAAAGTTATTATGACCATTGTGACGGATGGATCTGCAGGCTCGACCAATTTATCTGTAGAAGAAT
>JAEOSY010000648.1 GCA_016840125.1 Candidatus Helarchaeota archaeon
AAAAAAAGGGAAAAATCATTTTACTCCTCATTGGAGGTAAAATGCTGTAAGACAATTATCCGAATGGTTCCCCTGATCTATCCTACAAAGAACATCATCATAAACACTAAAATACCAAGGACTGACCCTGAAATGATAATACCTGCGATCCCAAACTTTGTACGCTCGACTGAATCCATAGCAACCCCAATAATGGATAATACTAGCCCCGGGATACTTACTAACAAAGCAATAAATAATAAAGCCAAATCCGTTCCACCCTGTGCTAATGTTGTCAATCCTAGGATAGTACCGCCACTCGATGACAATATTAAAGAAATAAATGCACCTACAAGGAGGACCGCCGCCGTAATACCACAAATCATTCCGATCAGCCCTAATATATCGTTTGTTTCCATTTAATTTTCCACCTCTAATTTATAATTAATAAATTACATTTTTTTCTTACTTCTATTTAAGATCATGAGGACTATTTTTTTACATATTATATCTCGATTTCGAGTTCTGCTTGAATTAATTATAGAACGTAAGGGTATCTTTGAGTATCAGAAAGCCATAAAAACAACCATTAGACAATTGGAAGACATTCTCGGGCTCTATCAAAAAAGCGGGTTATCCACTCAACTGAACTTAAAATGGATGATAAAAAAAAAGGAAATTCACTTTACCCCTTATTTGAGGTAAAATTCTATATTTATAATAGTCCGAAAGTTTCACTACCTGAAAATCCAAACAACATAAAAATCAGTACAAGACCAAGAACTACCGCCGAAATGATAATACCTGCAATCCCAAGATTTGAACGTTCGACTGAATCTAAAGAAACACCAATAATAGATAACACTAGCCCTGGGATACCAATGAACAATGCTGCAAAGAAAAATGTAAAAAGGAAGACCCCTGCCGTGATTCCACATATCATTCCGATCAGCCCTAATATATCGTTTGTTTCCATTTAATTTTCCACCTTTACTTTATAATCAATTAATTGCAATTTATCTTAATCTTATTTAAGATCATGAGGACTATTTTTTTACAAAAAACTAGTAAATTTCGTGAAATGACAATTTTACGACAAAGACACTAGAATAGTTTTCTCCCATATTTCTACTCGACAAAAAAATAGTCCCCTATTATGGAAGCTTTCCCACGACTAACATTATAATAGAACTTATTTTTTATTTTACAGGACGATACAATGCCCATACGCTTAAATTTGTTCCAGGAACATTCCATTGTTCCCTACATTCAAAACCGAAGTGTTCATAAAGCTTAACATTTTTGGGGTTCATTGTTTCAAGATAGGCACTTGTAGAATTGGCGGCAGGATGGTTTAAAATAAAATTAATTAATTTTGAGGCAAGCCCTTTTCCTTGCGAGGTGGGCGATATCCCTATCATTTCAAGATAATAATGGGGTTCTGGGGCATGCTTCTTATGCATTTTCTCAATCCGGGTAAAAATTCTCCAGGATTTCAAAAACTTTCTAACAATTGGACTAAAAATTAAACTAAAAATATCTGAATTAATTATCCTCCAGGCTGCCTTCATTATTCCCCACACTGAAATATTCTGAGGCGAAGGGGGGCTCCATGAGGCTACACCTTCAATCGGATCACCTATTCCAAAAAGGTGATTAAAACCTAGTTGAAGATTTACAAAGATTTTAAAAAATTTTGGTATAATTTTTCTTCTCTTTTTATCATCCGGTTCTAAATATAACCATAAAGGATCATTATGAAACGCTTTTACCAAAACTTCGGTTGCCACATCTATATCCCTTACAGAAAGGCGGCGTACTTTTTGTAATTCTCCACTCATAACTTATCCATCCTCAAATTGCGAATTTTTAAATTTTGGAAATGATATTTTCCCTACCAAATTTCTTAATAGCCAACTTATACAGCACGAGATCCAAAATTCCTAATCCTATAAGCAAAATCACATTCCATGGAAAAATGAAAACCGAGAGGTTAAATGCATTTAGTACTATTATCATCAACACAGGAATAATGATTACACCCGAAATTTGCTGAGCTTCTCGAAAACCTTTTACCCTAACGGAGATAAAGACCGTTAATTCGATTCCCAGAAAGGCAAAGAGGGGTACCATGAGTAGCATAAAGCTAAAGGGTAAATCCGGAAGAAAATATGGATATCCAATCCTAGCTAATCCTATATCAATAATAATGCAATAAAGGGCCGCTGAAAGGTACGTAAAGATTAAAGTGGGTAAAAAAGATACCAGAACTTTCCCTAGAAATAATTCCTTGTCGCTTATCGGCGCTGCCAATAAGGCCTCTATAGTTTTCCGTTCTTTTTCACCAGCAAAGGAATCAGCCGCCACAACAGCTGGGATCGTTACTGCCATGACAAGAAAAAATCCGCTGAACAAGCTTATAAGTAAAGCTAAAGCCTCTGGCGCCTCAGCTACTACTGCTGGTGCAATAAAAAACACAATTAAAGGATAAATTACACCAAAGATAATCGGTAGAATAATCATAACTCCAAACACTTGAAAATTTCGGGTGAGTTCTTTCAAATCTTTCTTCATTACAGCAATCGCTTTCTTCATGAATTCACCTCAATCCCTTACTAGGTTAAGATAAACCTCCTCAAGGGAATGTGTTTTTATCTCCACACTAATAACTTGTGCCCCATCATTTACGAGGGCTTCAATTAGGATTGGATTATCTTCAAAAGTATTGTTGACTTCAATTTTCAAAACGTCATTCAGGTATTCAAAATGTTTAACGATACTAAGGTCCTTTAATGTTTGCTCAATTGTTTCACTATAATTCTTTATCGCAATTTCAACACGTTCCCCTTTCCAGATCTCTCTACTTAACTCTTCGGGGCTACCAATTCCCATAATATTACCATGATCAATAACTGCTACTCGATCGCAGAGATATTCTGCTTCGCTCAAATTATGTGTGCAGACAAAGATGATATGTTTTCCTCCCTTACTTAACTCCTTAATATAATCTCGAACCCCCTTCGCAGTTTTAGGATCGAGGGCTGAAGTTGGCTCATCAAGAAAAATTATCTTGGGATCGTGTAGTAGGGTCCTTGCTAACGCCAATTTCTGCTTCATACCTTTGGAAAACGTTTCTACTTTTTCATCTTTACGGTCTATTAAATCAAACATTTCTAGAATTTCATCGACCCGCTGAGCTCGAGTAGCATCAGGCACTTCATATAACTTCCCAAAAAAATCCAAATTGTAAACAGGTGTGAGCCGCTCATAGAGACAAGGATTTTCAGTTAGAATTCCAACGTTTTTACGGATTTCCATTTGATTATTTCTTATATTATACCCATTTAACCATGCATTTCCAGTAGTTGGCTGAATAATGCATGATAACATGCGGAGGGTAGTTGTTTTTCCTGCACCGTTCGGTCCTAGAAACCCAAAAATTTCGCCATCTTCCACGGTAAAGGAAATCCCATTAACTGCTTTTAAGTCACCAAAGTGCTTTCCTAAGTTTTTTACTCGAATCATAAAAAGGACCTCGATTATATATTAAAATAATGATGAACGATGTATATACAAAGAACAAGGCTCCATTAGGAGGAAAAAAGGGCAGTATATTAAGTTTATGTTAGATACTGTTTCAGAATCTGGGTCATTTGTCGAATTTCTTCACCCTGCTCCTTTGCGACTCTGACAAATTCCTGAATCAACTGATCTGTTAGAAAAAGAGGGACTTTCCTCGACGTACTTGAGGTAAGCATGAGTTCAAAACATCGGCGTTCAGCCACCGTAAACCCATACTTGTTTCCTAACTGAGTATTATCCTTCATAAAAACTGGATTTTTCTTTTCCGGGAGTTTCAGTATAGTAGAAGCCAGCTCGGTTCCAGGAATAGGTTCTGGTAGGCTAATTGTGTAATCATCTAGTGCATGAGATTCGATAAACTCTTTCGACTCTACGTAATTATCCTCAGTTTCTCCGGGATACCCAGTTACGAAGGCGCCTGCAACCGCTAGCTTATATTTTTCGCATCTTTTGATAGCGTCTTCAATCTTTTGAACCGTAATTCCCTTTTTCATTAGCTTAAGAACGGAATCACTCCCTGATTCCATTCCAAATATAATTAATCCATAGGTATATTTCCGAACTGCGGCTAAAATTCGGTTTGTGATCATATCAACCCGTAGATCGGGGGCTGCAAAGTTTCTTGGAGTGACCACGGAGCTAACCGTTTCTAACATTTGTTCTACTTTTTCATCATTGATTCTTTGGTCTTTTCTCCCGTACAACGCAACATTTCCACTACCCACTGCCACCCTTCTAGCTCCTTTGTGAACGAAGGCGCGAATTTCACGCTTGATTTGAGGGATTGTTTTGCTTCGAATATTTCGCTGACCGAAGAACTTGGGAATGAGGCAAAAGGCACAGTTAGCCAGACATCCTCTATGCGACTCAAAATAAATATTAGCTCCTCGAATTTGCTGCTCGCCAATATCTGCCGGGACTTTTGGAATAGGTGAGTTTTCTAGCTTATATGGAGGTCTTTTGTCTGTTTGGATAATTTTGTTTCCTTGCTTAAATGCGATCCCTGCAACAGAATCTAGATCTCTGTTTGAGCGAATGACGGGTACGAGGTCGCGGATAGTTTCTTCGCCCTCGCCAATAACAATCGCATCAATATTGGGAAGGCAGCTAAAGATCAATTCAGGTGCAATCGAAACTGGGCCACCCACTACAATAAAGGGGTTTTTACGGCTTTTCAAATCATTAATGAGTTGAACGGTCGATCCAACTAGGTGTAAAGTCGAACTCAAACTCAGCCCAATAATATCTGAGTTACCAGCAGCCTCCGCAATATAATCACGTGTTAGATTTATATTATAACCCGCATTTTCTAAAACCCCTGCAATGACCATTGCCCCATAGGAATAGATCTTATCCGGACTGAAGATTGTGATTGGTAAGGATGTCATATGATTCCCATTTCAATCCATGTATTTTAGATTTTTTTAGATAGCTTATAATAATTCTTAGATGTTAATTAAGATCACATATTTCAATGAAATTTTGATGATAACAATGAAGGATAGAAAACAACTTTCAGCGTTAGGAAATATCCTATCATCACGGAAAATGAAGGTATTGCTCGTCTGTTTTACCCTAATGTGCGGGCTGTTATTCATCGTCACTAGCATTCCCGCAAAAGCTACTAATGGAAATTTAGTATTGTATGCACCACAAACTTCGACACCTCCCCATATCGACGGTGTGCTATCCCCTGGAGAATGGGATAACGGCACGCACTACAAAACCTATTTTGTGCCCACAACAGCCCATCCATCTGATTATATTGATGTTTTCCTATTGTCCCAACCTGATGCGTTATATATAGCGTATGATGTACAACCAGATAATACAACTGAAACCGACGATATGGCTTACCTTGCGTTTGATCTTGACAATGATGACACTCAAGACTTTCTTCTCTATGTAAGCCGAGATCGTAGTGCCAATGTAGTTTCATTGGGAGGGAATTGTACGAGCCTGATATGGGAAATTGCCTTTGGCTTCAATACCACACCTCAAGAACCAGGGCGCAACCATACCATCATTGAGATAAAAATTAGTTTAAACCAGACGCCCTATACCACCCAAACCCCAACTGGTCTCACACACCTACCCTTTGGGATTTCTCCTGTAGGTGTTTGCTTCGGTGGTTATGGCACGCTGTCCCCAGGATGGTTCTATGGAAATAGCTCCAACTACAACAACATGGCAAGTCCTAATGCAACCACATACGCAGATCTTTACCTAGGAGATCCACCACTACCGCCGACGACATTTACGGCACCCTACACTTCCTCACCACCTACTATCGATGGTATACTGTCTCCCGGGGAATGGAGCGGCGCGACGCAACTCCAGATCTATTTTGAACCGACGTCTTATCATCCACCCGATTACATTAACGTTTTTCTTCTGTGCCAAAACGATGCATTATATATTGCTTACGACGTGTTACCCGACGATACAACGGAACCTGGCGATCAAGCTTTTATTTTTCTAGATCTCAACAATAATGGTACTGAAGATGTGTGGTTAACTTTTGGTAGAAGTGGTGGTTTCTCTAAACAATTAATTGATGGCACTAATTTAATAAACCTAGTCTGGGATTTTGACTTTGGCTTTACCACCACAGATCTAGAACCAGATCGAATCCATACCACCTTTGAGCTTATGGTGAAGATAAATCGGGCCGATACTTTCACTGGTGACGCTACTTTTACAGCACTACCATTTGCAAATTCGCCTGTAGGAATATTATTCAGTGGTTATGGAACCCTCTCACCAACATGGTACTTAGGGAATAGTTCTGCAGCACCTGATAACCCTCAAACCAATTACGATGCAACAATGTATGGCGATCTCACTCTCGGATCGCCATCCGATGATTTTCCTTGGTGGATTTTTATACCTGCAATAGGACTTCCCGCACTTGCTATTGTGCTCTTGATTAGGCGAAAGAGAAAAAGCGCATAGCCAAAATTTCATCCCTTTTTTTTCTAACCGTATAAATTATTAACGTAATTTTGCTAAATTTGATAATTAATACAAATAGTCTTCAAATTAATTCAAAGACGGTATATATTATTGACATCAAATGAATTTGGGTTAGTTTTTACTCCTGCTAATATAGGTACTGTTGAAATTCCAAATCGATTGGTTCGATCAGCCACTCATGACTGTCGTGCGACCGAAGATGGATTCGTTACAGATGCATTGGTTAAAGTATATGAACGATTAGCGCGCGGTGGCGTAGGACTCACCATATCGGGCATGAGCATGGTCAGGGAGGATGGAAATCAAACCGCAAAGATGCTGGGGAATTATACTGATGATCATCTCGATGGGCTGACCCGACTTGCGGGAATGTACCATGATATTGTTCAAGAAACCGGGAATAAATCTAAGTTTTTTTTACAGATAGGACATTGCGGACGTCAAAGCTCCCCACATGGTTATGCTGGAGAAATTGTATCCTCGTCCCCAACTGAAAATCGGGCAACCCATACAATAGCTAAAGCCCTGACCATTGATGAGATTTCTGATATGGCACTATGCTTTGCGGAGGCAGCGAAACGTGCCAAAGTTGCGGGGTTCGATGGGGTACAATTCCATGGGGCACATGGGTACCTAATTACTCAGTTTTACTCACCGTTCATGAATAAACGAACCGATGAATATGGTGGGATTCCTGAAAGGAGAGCTAAATTTGTCTTGCAGTTATTAGAAGAATGTCGGAAGAAGGTCGGCAATCAATTTCCTATATGTCTGAAAATGAATGGATCCGATAGGATTGCAGGGGGATTGGAAGTAAATGAAGCTTCGCAACTCGCAACGATTTTTGGGAGAGCAGGGTTTGACGCCCTTGAGATTTCAGCATATATATGGGAGTGCATCATTTTTGATAAGCCAAAATCTGTACCCCCTGAGTCACAGCGGAAAGTCCGGGAACGCAACATGGAGGGGTATAACCTTGAGCTTGCCAAACGAATAAAGAGTATTTTAGTAGAGGAAGTAGATAGGAAGGTTCCAGTAATGCTTGTTGGTGGATTATACCATTATGAAACCATCCGATCTATCTTAAGTGAAACACCCATTGAATTTTGCGCGCTTAGCCGCCCCTTAATAAGCCAGCCCAATTTACCCAATCTTTGGAAGAAAGGTCCACCCTTCCCAGAAGCTGAGTGCGTACATTGCAATCTTTGCAGTAATGAATTTCTAACTCGTGGTGGAAAGAGTGTCGGAGTTCGTTGTGTCTGGAAAGAAAAAAAACGGAAGAGGAAAAAACAGAAATCTGGTTCGTAAATTCAAGAATTGCTTCTAACTTTTTATATGATTACACGGTTTTATTCACAGAAATACCCATATTAAATCTATACTTTAGTGAGGTTAATGGATCCCCAGCATACAGATTCGATGGAGTTTACCCCCAAGAAGGATCCATATAAGAAAGCAAGGCAGAAGGGCGAAGGTCTGTGGATAATAGCTCATATCCTTAGTGGATTTAACAAATTTTTATTTATTCTTACCATAATTACTACAGCTTTTGCTTCAATTCTCGCGTCATGGATCATTGTTATAATCGGAGAATTGATTGATACCATTGCATTAGGATCTGCAACCACCCAATCACTGCTATCTACGTCATTGTTTATTCTTTTCCTAGGAATCTTTACACCTATTGTATACTTGGCGAATAGTTTAATCCGCGAGATCTTGGCACAACGATTGGAACGGGATGCCCGTAAAGAATTTTTTGGGTCCCTCCTTGGAAAAAGCCAGTCTTTTCATGATCTACAAAGAATTGGAGATCTTATGGCTCGTGCTACAAATGATGTTCGAATGTTGAACTGGCTTATAAGCCCTGCATTATCTTTAATAATTAGTGCTTTTACAAATCTGATAGTCCCGATTGTTTTTATTGTTCTGTTATATCCAACCGAGTTAGTAATTGCACCAATAATCTTCATAATCCTATTCTTAATATCCTTACGAGATTTCAATAAGAAAATGGGGGCTGTAACCACAAAACTACGGAATGAATTTGGGAACATGAATGCAACACTAAATGAAACTCTTTCGGGCATAGAAGTTGTGAAGGCTAGTACATTGGAAGATCGTGAATTGAAGAAATATCTAACAAATGCAGGAAGTTATCGGGATGCATACGCGGAACGAGGGATCATTCAAGCTAAATATATCCCCCTTCTATTATTAGCAGTAACAATTACAATTGGTTTTGCTCATTCAATAATCTTATACCCGGGATCGATAGGTATTGGTGAAATTATTGCATATATTGGATTACTTACTCAGCTACGCTTTCCAACCTTCATTTCTATATTTGTATTTGCGATTGTCCGGCTTGCCATTTCTGGTGCCAAACGTCTGATTGAAATTATGAATCGGGAAACTGAAATTGATGAAAATCTTGAAGGTATTGAGCACTCTATTACGGGGAACGTAGCTTTGGAGGATGTTAATTTTACATATCCAAATTCTGAGAATCCCGTATTACGGAATATTTCGTTTCAAATAAAAGCAGGTCAAACCGTGGCAATCGTGGGCACAACGGGATCAGGGAAGACCACCCTCACAAAATTATTATCCCGCTTATATGACGTTACTGAGGGAAGAATACTAATCGATGGAATAGATATTCGTGATTATTCTTTGAAATCATTGAGAGCACAAATATCTTACATTGAACAAGATATTTTCCTGTTCTCCAATTCGATATTCGAAAATATTTCATTTGGAAGAGCCTCCTCCTTAGAAGAAGTGATGCAAGTCGCGAACCAAGCACAAGCCCATGATTTTATAAATCAACTACCCGATAAATATTATTCAACGGTAGGGGAACGAGGAGTACAATTAAGTGGAGGAGAAAGACAACGAATAGCTCTTGCACGTGCTTTTTTAACAGCCCCTCCAATTCTTGTGCTCGATGATTCAACTTCAGCAATCGATTCCCAGACCGAGGATAAAATTCAACAAGCTATGAATGAGATTCGGAAAGGTAGGACCACATTTCTAATCACCCATCGTTTGAGTCAAATTCGCTGGGCAGACCTCATATTAGTACTTAGAAAAGGGAATATAGTATCTAAAGGCACTCATGAAGAACTTTTAAAAACTTCAGACGAGTATCGGAAAATATTTGTCAAAAGGTTCGATGTAGATATCGAAAAACTGAAGGGGGAATTCTAATGGCGTGGTATGGATTAGAAGCGGAGGAATATGATCGGATCTACAAAGATCGGGCATTATATCGCCGTATCTTCTCCTATTTCCGACCGCATGTGAAGCCAATGGTAATCGTTGTCATCTTTCTGACTTTATATTCCCTCGCAAATGCATTCGTTCCTATTCTATCAAGAGAAGTAATTAATACTTTAGAGACAACGAGTGATCCGACATATCTTATACTAATGCTCTCAATAATATTTGCCTTTAACGTGCTTTCGTTCGTTTTCAATTTCTTTCGGCAAAAGTATGCAGCTCAGACAATAGCGGATGTGGTGCTTGATTTAAGAGAGGATGCAACAAATGCGGCGTTCAATCGGGATCTTTCATTTTATGACCAAAATCCCACCGGTAAAATCGTCAGTCGGATAAATACAGACAGTCGAGATTTTGGCGATGGTGTTGATCTAACGGTACAATTTTTCTCATCGGTCCTGGTTGTGATCTTCGTTGCATCGTACATGTTCACCATCAATTTGCTATTAACGTTAATATTTCTAACAATATTACCTATTTTCTTTGTTGTTGCTATTGTGTTTCGAAAGGTCGCCCGCCGCGCCACTTTATCGGGGCAGCGTGCTCTTGCAGAAGTCAATTCTCTTGTGCAGGAATCCCTTTCTGGTATTCAAATTGCCAAAACTTTTCGGGAAGAAGGGAAATTATATGAGAATTTCAATGAAATAAACGAAAAGGCGTATAAGGTAAATTTACGGAGAGGCTTCGTCATGAATTTTGTATTTCCTTCTCTGAATATTGTCCAATATATCGTTCTAACCCTTCTCGTATATTATGGTGGTTCAGCTGCGCCTTTATTTGGCGGTACATTAAGTACTGGGGATTTATTTTTGTTTATCCAATCACTTTGGCTTCTATTCTTCCCATTATTCACTGTTGCCGCGTTTTGGCCCCAACTTCAAGCAGGGTTGTCTGCAGCAGAACGTATTTTTGCCATCATTGATACTCCACCACTGGTATTACAAAATAATAACATCCAACCATCACATCTACAAGGAGAAATTGAATTCAAGAATGTCACCTTTCAATACGATGAGAATTTAAAGGTACTCGAGAACTTTTCTTTGAAAATACGCCCAGGCGAGTCTATTGCTTTCGTTGGGCACACAGGAGCCGGTAAATCCACTATTGCAAAGCTACTAGCTCGTTTTTATGAATTTGAGAAGGGAGATATAATAATTGATGGGACTAGTATTCGAGATTTTGACTTGATTGAATATAGAAAGAGGATTGGTCTCATCCCACAGACCCCATTTCTATTTTATGACACCGTTGAGAATAATGTCAAGTTTAGTACCGAGGCGACCACAGATGAAGTGTTGCAGGCTCTCGATCAGGCTGGGGGGTCAGATTGGATTAATGATTTGGGAGCCAATGGATTAAATACAAACGTGGGAGAACGAGGAAATTTATTGTCTGTTGGACAACGGCAATTAGTAGCACTAGCTAGGGTGTTACTTGAAGATCCCGCAATTGTAGTCTTAGATGAGGCAACCGCATCAATTGACCCATTTACAGAAACGCGAATACAGGACGCACTTGAAAA
Organism: Candidatus Helarchaeota archaeon; assembly: GCA_016840125.1. The sequence continues at coordinate 11,348 of JAEOSY010000648.1, forward strand.
AGTGCTGAAAGGGCGTACTTCAATTATAATAGCTCATCGACTCTGGACCGTTCGGAAAGTTGACCGCATCATTGTCTTAGATCATGGTAAAATTGTTGAGGTGGGAAACCATGACGAATTAATGGCGAAAGGCGGAGTCTATGCCAACCTCTACAATACCTATTTTCGTCATCAGTCTTTGGAATATATCACTCGATCTAAAGATTTTAAAGCTTAATCTAATTCTAATCTATTATCAAATGATTGGGTTTGATTAAACAATGGTTGAATCTGACGAGCCTGAACACTCTGGTGTGCGTTTCGGCTTGAATCATGGTAGTAACTGTCCCTTTCTTAAGTTCAAGATTCCTGACATAGTGAAATCGTCCCTTTTGGCAGATGAACTAGGATACGATTCGATCTGGGTTATGGACCATTTGAATTGGACGCCGTTGAGTTCAAAGACCCAAATTCAAGATGCATTCATACTTTTAGGTAATTTAACCGCAAAGGTGAAAAATGCATCGCTAGGAACATGCGTGACAGACCCTCATCGACGACACCCCTCACAAATTGCTCTTGCAGCTTTAACAATGCAAGATTTAACTGGAGGAAAGTTTATTTTAGGAATAGGAGCAGGTGAGGGGGCGAACCTTATCGATTTTGGTGTTCCTTGGAATAAACCAGTCACCCGATTGAAAGAAGCCTGTAGCATAATCAAGGGGTTATGGGGATCCACGCTTCGAAAACCCCTAGATTTTGATGGTGAGTTTTTTAAATTAAAAAATGCAGGTCTGCAATTTAAATTAGACGAACTACCCAAACTTTATGTTGGCGCAAATGGGCCAAAAACTATTCAATTAACTGGAGAAATTGCTGATGGCTGGATTCCTACAAACTTACCCCCTGTTTTGTATAAAAAACAATTGAAAGTCTTAGAACAAAGTAGTCGCAGCTCTGAAATTGAAAAATGCATTGAGCTCTGGATTTCGGTTTCAAAAGAAAATCCTGACTTCGCAAAGAAAGTAACACATGCTGTAGCTACGAACTTAATAGCCAGAAAGGAAACATTGGCTTTGCATGGTATTGACCTTCCCGAAGATTTAGATGTAAAAAAACATTTCGATGCACCCGTACGAGCTTTGGTCAAGCACCAATCTCATGTTGGGGTATATATAAGCAAAAATGTTCCAGAAGAAATAATAGACAGTGTTGTATTGGGTGGTTCTCCATCTGAAGTTACCGAACAAGTTGATAAATTTGTTAAGGCAGGAGTTGAGCATTTCATCTTTGAATTTGTGGGCGACTACTTCAACTCGATGGAGCTTTTCGCCAAAGAGGTTATGCCGCATTTTAAATAAATTTATGAGATGTTCACTGTGAGTGGAAACGACAAGAAAGAAGATCGGCATGTGTGGGAAATCGGAAAAGGTGTGGTTATAATCAGCAATGGAAAAGTAATTTCTGTTTCAGAACCACTCGTTAAATACTGTCCTATTCATGAGGCATGGATAGGCGCGAAAAGTCATGACATAAAATCCATCAGAAGACATACTCGATGGAAAATCAAAGATTTTGGGATGTGTACACCAGAGCGCGTCATATTTACAAAAGTGAAAGGGATTGGATATGGTTGTAGTGAGACGTTTATGTCCGCCATGCAGCAGAATTTGGTGGACGCCGTTGTAATTCCCTGTGACGGGGCTGGAACTGTTGTTACTACTACCCCTGAAGTCACCCAAGGCATTGGTGGTCCCATGAATGCCCTTATTGAAACTACTCCCATCCCTGAAGTTATTACCCGAATTCAAGAGCGGGGTGCATTTATTTTAGATCCCAAAACGGCTTCAATAGATGTGATTGGGGGGGTAAAACTCGCAATACAAAAGGGATTCAAGAAAGTTGGCGCTATTGTTGCGGGTCCTGAAGTAGAAGTCATAGATGTTCTGCGAAAATTGGAAAAAAAGAACAATGTTCAAGTTATAATATTTGTGGTCCACACAACAGGGGTAACTCCTGAAGATATGAAATATATTGCACAAGCAGATATGGCTCATGGATGCGCATCTAAAGCAATGCGGGAATATTTCGATACAAGAGCACGGAAAAAGTTCGGGTCCTTAATCCCTGCTTATGCGATATCTGAAATCGGTGAAAAATTATTAAATATTCGGGAGAAAGAGTGTTTGAAAACGCCAACTTATATAGTGGTTGGAGATCGTCCTCCACCAGATTTGATTTAATTTCCTCTTATTCTAATTCTAATTCCGACATACAGCGGGGACATTTCTTCCCGGCAGCCTTTACCCATTGCATTATATGTTCATGATGTGCTACCGTCCCACAGTATTTGCACCGGACCAAATCAGGTGCATCAAAATCAATGTCCTGATAACAAATGATACATTTCAATTGCCGTTTTTCTTGGTCATAGGGCATAACAATAAGATCTTTCTTTTCAGTGTCCAATTTCCCCACAATGTAGCCATCAAAGATAGCATCATTGATGATCTTTTCCAGCAAATCTAATGGAACATTCAAGTCACTGGATAATTCACTTAGTTTTACTCGTGCAAATTCTTCAGTATTATCAATTAGCCACTGGATAATGCGATCACGAGAGTTCTGAAAGAGGTTCGGATCTTGAGCAGCTTGAGTTTGTTCTAATTCACTCACGGCAATTCCTAAATTCATATCAATAAGCGGATCCTCAATTAATCTTCCTGCAATTATCAAGGGTAGTACATCTAGTGCTACGCTTCCTTTTGATTCTCGGATAATTTGAACTAACATTTCATAAGTTTCTCGATACTTTTCCATATCCACCCATTCTTGTGGATAGTTCAAAATCTCAATCAAAACTTGCACTGCCTCTTGAAACCGCCCGGCACTTCGCATATTTCCTGCCTGATTCACAATTTCATTGACTAATTCGCGAACCTCAAAATAATCACTCATTTTAAACCTCTCTACTGTGAGTTGATTTACGGTCTCAATAAAGGTTTTATGTATTTTGGAACTTGTTTGTATAACAATCAAACTGAATGTGATGAATTATGACAAAAGTTGTTATTGTTAGTGCATGTAGATCAGCTATAGGGCGATTTGGTGGGACCGTAAAATCTTTAACTGGTGGGCAACTCGCCGCACCCATCATAAAGGCTGCTGTGGAACGTGCAGGAATAGATCCTGCTATCCTTGGGGATGTTAGGATGGGGTGTTGTATGGAACGCTGTGACGAAATGAATGTCGCACGTGTTGCCGCGCTTAAAGCTGGAATTCCCATAGAGGTCCCCTCGGTTACTATTCAACGCGTTTGTGATTCAGGTATGGAAGCTATTGTGTCAGGTGCCCTTCTCATTCAAACGGGATATACTGATGCAGTATTAGCGGGGGGTGTCGAATCCATGAGTAATGCACCTATTGTTTCGTTTGATGCTAGATGGGGCGTAGGAGGCGGGCGTGGCTATACAAATTCGAACCATCAAATGATAGATTCTCTGTATCAAGGTCTGCATGCAGGAGCTGATGTTGTAATGGGGTTAACTGCGGAAAACATTGCAGAGAAATGGAACCTTTCTCGGGAAGCTATTGATGAAGTCGCTCTTCGGAGTCATAACAATGCGGAAAATGCTACAAAAAATGGGAATTTTAAAGAAGAAATCATTCCCATTGAAATTCCCCAACGCAAAAAACCTCCAATCATCTTTGATAAAGATGAGCATTTTCGACCTGGCATGACGATGAAAATGTTAGCGAAACTACGACCTGCATTCAAGAAAGATGGTAAAGTTACAGCAGGAAATGCATCTGGCATTAATGACGGTGCAGCCGCCTTAGTTCTCATGAGTGAAGAACGCGCTAAATCACTAGGATTAAAACCCATCGCCACACTAGTCGAGTTTGGGATAGCTGGAGTTGAGCCATTATATATGGGTGAAGGTCCCATCCCCGCGACAAAGAAGGCTTTGGAACGTGCGAATATGAAGTTAAATGATATAGAACTTATTGAGTGCAATGAAGCTTTTGCAGCCACCTATCTCGCTACTGAAGTTGCCCTTGGTTGGGATCGCGAGATTGCCAATGTGAATGGAAGTGGCGTGGGTTTGGGACATCCAGTTGGCTGTACTGGTGCACGGATTGTCGTAACTCTACTTCATGAAATGAAACGGCGGAATTTGAATCTTGGGCTTGCTACCCTTTGTGGTGGTGGCGGTCTCGGTATGACGACTATCTGGCAGCGAGAGTAAAATAAACCCATTATTACTTTTTTTATTTGATAGATGACTTAATTATTGTATTAACAAGTAAGGTCTGAAAAACATGGTAAAATATCCTATTTGGAGCGGATGGTACGGTGTTGCTGAACCTATAAATCGATTTGCAGGTTGGGCAACAATAGGTCTCTCCATTTTATGGTGGCTTTTATTTCCCATACAAAAGAAAGGCTATAATGTGGCTGTTTTAGGGGACTCCATATGGCGTCTCATTTTTGGGATCGCTGCTGGAGTTTTCTATCTATTGATCCTTCAAAAAGCAATTGCCCAAAGGGATTTATCTTCAAACACCCACGTTTGGCTCTGGATTTGTTTTGTATTATCCTGGTTCCCCGGTTATGGTGGCGTTTTCATATGGGTTCAATTTGCGATGGTTGGTATTCTGAGCGATATACCGTTTTGGGAAGCATTTTCCAACACCTAATCACCTTCTTTTTCGGTACCATCAGATTTCTTCAATTCTTTCTTCTTACTGGTATTAAGAGTGACATTTATTAACCAAAAAAAAAATAACTCTTTAACCGATCCGGAGTGAATAACGATCCTTTCTTAATTAAAAAGAAGATATGATAACCAAGTTGTAATTTAAGTTAATTTCCATCCTTGTTTCGTGGGTTGAAGTAACATGTGTCCACAAAAAAGCTTACGGCAAAAACCTGGTTTTATTGCGTTTTGGATTATTGTGTTAGTTTGTTTTATTGTTTTTCCCATTATCGCATTCATTAATTTATATCATGAAATGACACCAGAACTTCACCAATTTTTTATTATTTATCTAATTGTATTTTCCTTAGTTTGGATTGGAATGTTCTTCTTTATACCTTGGGCCGAGGGTTTTTTTGTGAAATTAGCTAGGTTCCTTAAAGAACATAAAACCCCCACCTATGTGGTATTAGTTTTACTTTATATCCTTTCGATTATTGGAATAATTTATCTATCACCTCCCTACACAGAATTGTGTTTGATATTAAATCTTCAACTCTTTCTTATGATAATGGTACTTCTCCCATTCCCATTTGAATCAATCCTACTCATTCCTGGAACTATTTTCATTCTGACATATTTAATGGACTTAACCCTTTTCTTATTGGACATGACTCTAATGGTTGTTTTAATAATAGTAATTGTTTTAATTTTAGTTCTCACAGCAGGTGCAAAAAGTGTCTCACGCACCTCACCTTTTCGGGATCCTGAAAGAGGTGCTGTCGTTCTCACAATTATCGTTACATTTACAACAGCAATCGTTTGCAGTTTTCTGTTCTTCCGTCTTTTACCGATATATTACTTTCTTATCTTTAGTATTTCACATATTATCATCGATTTAACCTTTGCGATCTTCAATCTCCATCGGAACTGGGATGTAATCCAACAGAAAATTATAGATTTTTACCATGCCCACGAAACTATCTTCAATTCTATCTTCTTTGCTCTTTTCATTATCTTCATTGTCCTATTATTTACCGCCATAGAACCCTTTAACATAATTTCTGGTGTTATTGCTATAATTTTTGCTATTATTCTTCCTATAACGCTCCCTTTCCCTTTAGATGTTATATTTTTAGTTGGCATTCTTATTTTTATGTTTATTGCCTTCCCTCTTATCGCATTACGCTCGCTAATGTGGCTCTGGATACAAATACCGATTATCATTAAATGGGTTTCCGGTGTCAAAGCACGAAATCGAAAACGAAGGCAAAAATCTTAGTTACTCTTTTATTTTTTCCATCGAAATTAAATCACCATTAGTGAGTTTGAACAGGATTTCGATTCCTTCAACTATTCTTGCAAACACATTCACGGGTTCCATAGCCACTGGGTTTGAACCCGTGGACAATGGCGTCTTCCCGAAAAATATACAGCACGCAGGGTCTCGAGGCCAAAAAGCCACATCTCCCACTTCTAATTCAGCTTTAGAATTCTCCTTCCCTATTGTTTTTAATGAATCAGGTAAAAAAAAGAATATCTCATGACCCCAACACTGTAGAATAACTGGATATTTCATTGGTAGGAAGTTTAGGATTGACTTTACCGTCCTTGGAGCGACTTCCCCTCTAGTCTCTGCGAGAACATCTCCAAATGGCGTGATAAACTTGATTTTACTCATATTTGCAGACCCGTCAACTTGAAAAGTAATATTAATACAGATTAATAAGTCATAAAAATTCCTACCTAATACAAAGGACCGAGATTACATGGATCAAGAATATGTGGTAGTACGTGGTGAGATAATACCCATTGAGAATAATAGTTTAGATTTATCCAACCAGAAAATAACAGATATTTCTGAAATTAAAGGTTTATGGAAACAAAAAAATATTCACCGGCTGATCTTGAGAGAGAATCGCATAAAAGAGATTAAGAAATTAGACCATTTAACTGAACTCCAAGAGTTGGATTTATGGAATAACCAAATAACAGAAATCCAGAACCTTAACCAATTGACGAATCTCAAAAGTTTAACCTTAGATTCCAATCAGATCACAGCGATTAAAAACCTAGATAAGCTCACAAATCTCACTCAATTAAGTCTTGGTAATAATAAGATAGCTAAAATCGAAGGACTTGGAAATTTAACTAGCCTGGTTCAATTAATCCTATGGCAAAACAATATCACGGAGATACAAGGACTCTCAAAGCTTTCAGGTCTTCAGGTATTAGATCTGAGCGGAAATATGATTACTCAGCTTAAAGGGTTAGAACTACTCTCTAATCTTAAAGAGTTAAGAATAATAGGGAATCAAATTACTGAAATTCAGGGATTGGAGTCATTATTAAGCTTGAAAATCTTGGAATTATCTAAAAATCAAATAACTAAAATTACAGGACTAGATACCTTAGCTAATTTACAGTCATTAGACCTCTCCAACAATCAAATTATCAGATTAAATGGGGTAAGAAATATATCCAACGTGCAAACCGCGTTTTTCATGAATAATCAAATAACTGAAATTGAGTTAAATGAACTTGATTCCCTGACAAAAATTACCCAATTAGATATCAGAAATAATCCACTTTCGGATATTGAAACGCTTAAGACATGGTCCGCTCATCAACGGCTTGTAAGGCAGAGAAATATAGAGATTTTATTTGATGATGAAAAGAAAGAATCCATCCCGTTCTTTAACTCCTAATTTTATATTCTTTTCTTTGGCTTCTTCTCCCTCTCTCTCTCCCAAACCTCTCCCTTGGACTTCTCCCTCGCTTTTCTTCTGGGGGTCTCCTTGAAATTTCCTCAGGTTATAGCAAATTGTCATATTTAAAATAAATCCGGAGAGATCAATTTCAGATTTCTTAAAAAGATGATAGAAGCTATTAGAAGGTATGGAAGAGAAATTCTACCAATTCAGAGACATATCCCCTTCATTGGGAATGCATGATCTCGATGATTTTTTGTTAGTAGTGAACGAAAATTGTATGTTTGCACTCCCTAAAAAAACAACCTTTACTAAAATAGGGCCATTTTGGATTCGCTGGCGAAATGGATGGCGATATGTAGCGGATAGCTTAGAAATAAAGATTTTTCATCAACCTATACGTTTTATTTCGCTTCAGCTCACCAAAAACGATTCTGAAAAACAACTTACGTTAGTATCTGATCAAGGATATCAAGTTATGCTTTCTATTTCTGAAGGGGAAAACTATCTAGGGATCTCCTTTTTACCGAAACCAGATGCTCTTGGTCTCGTAAACATCGAGGTTCAGCTGAATATAAATTTCGATGAGAAAAATACATATAATTACATTAATTTCTCTGGGAACTTGTACAAGAAAACCTCTAAACCATTGAAACTTAACCTTAGGGTACCTTCCACAGGTGCCTTTTCACAAGTCTGGAGTATTCATTCTAAAAATAGTTTTATTGGGTTAATTGGTACCAAATCAACTAAGACCAAAGAATTGTCTGCAAAATTCAATAAGGATCGAATTGAGTTATCCCTATCTTTAGCATCTTCCATGACGAAATCCACAAAGCTTTACATTCCAATTGGATCAGGTGATAAGGATCTTCCAGTTCAAGTGAAATGTCTGAAAGTCGATCCAATTATATCGGGAGATTTAAAATATAAGGGGAGCTTACTCCAAGAAGCATTGAAATCTTACCGTACTCTAGTCAAATACTTTTTATTAAAGTCTCCACATGGTAAAGTTCCTGCAAATTTTATCTTCCCGCCCGAAAAGGAAGGAAAGCCATTTAAACCGCTCAAATTTGGTAGTTTTGGAAACTGTTTTAGTCTGGGATTTATTTATGGAACTAACGCTTTATACAATTGGACGCAGGATGAGGCTATTTTAAGAGTTTTAGTTAGAGATTTTCTCCCGCCCATTTTGAAAGGGGCTCAAATTCAGAACGGCCCCCTTAGAGGCTCATTTTATGATACATACAATGCCATTACTAAACACTGGACGACGGGGCGAGTTCAATTTCCTACTGGGGGATTTTCGGATTGGTTCCCTTATACTCCAGATAGAAGAGGGGGTGCGGGACAAGCGCAGATCTCATTACCCAAACGTGAATTGAGCATCGGAGGTCTCTCTTACTTATTTGCCTCAGTCGTATTTACCCTCCGTCAAACGATAAAAAGCTTAGCCTATTTTTTCAAGCGAATCCCAAAACGTGTCATCTTTCCAGCCTATACTGGACAGTTTGCATATTTTTTGCTTCAAATTCTTAATGAATCATCCACTAACAATCATTACTTGGGGTCTAATACAGAACAAGAACTTAAAAATAGACTGACTCTAACAGGTAGCTTTCTCAAACAATATCAGCAGGATGATTTTCTCTGGGATCATGAGCTCTTTGAAGATGGAACCATTTTTTGGTCAAAAAGAACTCTCGCTTGCATCTATCCCGCAACCTTTCTCTATTGGTGGGGACTCTTCAATAATGATAATGATTCAAAGGAGCGAGGACTCAAAGCAATTGAACAGTGTATACTCCTAATGGACCGTGGCGAATATTACGGGCTATATTTTGAGACCAATCTATCCATCCATCAAGATGACTTGGTTACCGGATTGGCGTGTATTAAATGTTTTACCCGATTATACGAGCTAACACAGGATACATCCTATTTAGTAAATGCGCAAATTGCTGCATGGCATGTTTTATCATATATGTGGGGGAATAATGTCCATGATCAGCTCAACCATTGCATCACGGGAGGTATTCCAGTTACAACCTATAAAGGTCTAGGATTTCCCGTAATAGGTGGGTCCGAACTTTGTCAAACCATTGAAGCTCTTTTAGAACTTTCCTATTTTGATAAATCATTCCTTCCATATGCACGGGCGGCACTCAGCTATCATTCACAATACTTATATGAATCCACTCCACAAATCAGTGCAACTCGTGAAATTATTTGGGGCATTGGTGAAAATTGGAGCACGTCAACTAGCGTTGATTTTGCATCTTATGCTACAGGACCACTTATTCGGGCGTTGTATCTTTATGAAAAATTAAAAATAAAAAAATAGAGAAGGTTTAATCGTATTCCTTATCGATGAGTTCGATGAATTCCAAGACAATGTTTAGAACGAAGTTCATCATGTTCTTATTGAGGTTCTCCGGAACATCTTCGAAACTATGCCAGTTTTTCAAGAAGTAGGTTTCAATTAGGGCACAAACAATTGCACAGGCGGGGTAGCCCTTCTCTGAGAAGCGCACCGCATCAGTACCTGCGAATTTTGCTTCAGCCAAGGTAATGGGAGGTAATCCCTTTTTCTTTTCCTTGCATTTCTCAAATCCTTTGTACAACCGATTATATACTTCGGGATCATGTTTGATGGGGTGAATAAAGGGGAATTTTTTATTGGCCATAAGATACATTGTTTCCGCTTTCAAAATTCCAACACCTGTACCACCACCAACGCTTTCGAGGACAACTGTATAGCTATTCTCGAGAATTTCCTTGGAGGTTTGGCGCACAAATGCTCGAGATCCCCTCTGTCCTACTTCCTCGGCACCGAAAGAACCTACAAGAATTTCGACATTTTTAGGACGAGCCTCTGGATTATCTTTTAAATATTTAGCAATTGCACACGCTACTGAAACTCCCGATAGATTGTCATTTGCCCCCTCCACCATCTTAGAACCAAACATTCCGAAATAAACGGTTAAAAAGTAAATAAACCAAGGGACAAAGATGCAGAAAAAAACGACATCAAGCGGGTTCAGGCTAAAAAACGTACCGGTATAAAAACACCCAAAAGCACAAGGAATAATAGTTTTGAGAATCGACCAGAAGATCCCAAAGATTCCCAACCCAATTGCAAAAAACATCCGACGCTGCATGACATCGACACCTTTTTTTGCCATGGGGAATTCAAACGCCGAATCTGAGTGACCCCCAAAGATCAGATATTTTTTAGGTTCCCCGCTTGTGGGTTTAATTCTTCCAAAGACATTCTTGGACATCGCTTTTGGGTAGAATACATCCAAATAATCCTTGAGAAACATTAGTTCAGTCAACGCTAAAAATAATCCCGTTATAGATAGAACTGCGCATAGCCAGGGGATGATAGTAAATAGGAAGAAGAAGCCGATCATACAAAGACCGCCCCCCCAACTTAGTAAACCACGAGGATATGCAAGATATCCTGTTTTAAAATCTTGAGTGAAAGTTTCATCACAATATTTACTTAATTCATCCTCAATAACTTTGACACATTCGTGCTCTTCAGGTTTTGTTGCAAGCCTAGGGCCAATATTCTTACAGATATTGTCAATGAAGTTGTACATGTAATCATTATATTCTTCTTTACCAGCTTTCAATGGCATTCTAATCACTTCTAGTATTTTAAGTTACAATAGGTTTTCACCTTAAAAAGGTTCTTTTCAGAAGGGATTTAGCATATAGAGTACTTTAGATGTGAAATCATATGCGGAGAAATGCCTTATGCCAAGGATATAAGAGATCAGTGTTTTTAGACTAGCAAATTGAGGACTATTTCAGTGATCTGATCGTTATTTCCGTCCCTTCTGAACTCAAGAATTTCAAAGGGTAGGTAGGAATTTTCACATCGGAATCTACCGAATTTTGCTTTGATCCAAAATTCACAGGCTCTACACTCACCACAGAATTTTGTACCATATCGGATATTCCTAGGACCTCTTGATCTTCGTCCATATTCCTGCCGACCTCGCCCATATTGACGTCCATCTTGTCTGTCTCGTCCATATTCGCGTCTGTCTTGGCTATCGCGTCCATAATTTCGCCTATTACCTCTATAACCTTGATTTTGGTCCCTTCTATTATTTCGGCGTGGCTTTCTTCTGTCATTTGGTGGTTTTTTATCTTTCTTCTCAGGAGTTTTTTCTGGTTTCTTTTCGGCCAAACAATACTCTCCTATATTTACTGGAGTTATTGGTGATTTTTTCTTATGTTTCATTAAAGTCTGTTATATGAGTTACCTTTAAACTACCAACTGGTATCCTTTTTCTTTACTTTCCTTAGAAATCCTCTTCCGGACTATAAAAATAGTCGGTTCGGACTTTTATCGGAACAGCGATTTTGGAGGTCAAATCCCATTCCTTAAACAGGAGGTCAAAGACTCTTCCTGCAACCTCATCGCCTAAATCTTTCATATGGTTTACGATGATCCTTGAAAAAATGTTATAACTTTCAAGGAGGGTTAATGCTTTACTCGCATTTGATTTGAATTCATTAATTATTTCTTGGATTTGAGCTTCTTTATTCTTCATCTCTTTATATCGTTCGTCTAGCACAATTTTGAAAGCGGAAGTTACAAGTTCCATGCCCAAAATTTCCAATTCAAATCAATGATTATTGCTACGTAACTACTCTCGCTAACTATGTGATGAAATTCTATTATAAAAAGTTATTTTCTTTGAAACCTTAGTTCATAGTAAAAAGAATTTTAACTTTTTTAGGCTTAATTTGCGTGTAATTTCAAGTGTTTACAAGATTCCAGCTTTCAGGGGAACTCAACGCTGATTGACCACCGAATAAGAATCGATATTAAATCTTCATATTTTAAAATTGTAATTATTTTCTTCCCCGCAGTCATAATAGCGCTGACTTAATTCAAACTTACTCCGGGTACCCGCTTTTTTCTTTCGCTATTATTAATAATAAACCAATGATCAAATTGGGAACAATCATCACCAGAGGAAATAATATGGGTCTATCTGAACCTTCATAAATGAAAAATAAGAGGAAAACTGCAATTCCTACTAGCACGATTCCAATAATTCGCAAGGAGCCCATATATTTATTCTCTTCTCCTTTAAAATAAAAAAAGTTATGGATCAGAAATTGCGAATTTTTAGGCTCATTCGACAAAATTTCAATAGGTACAAAAAGGAAACTGCTCAATATCTAGTTCATGTGCCAAAGAATAGATGAAATCGAAAATGATCGCATTAGGATCGCACGATATTGTGAAAGCAACTTTCGACAAAAAACCAATTTTCCAAAAGCATTTATTGATGCCTCGTATGAAGAGTTGGAAAAATTGCT
>JAEOSY010000075.1 GCA_016840125.1 Candidatus Helarchaeota archaeon
AAGTAGCACACCCAGTTGAGTTTTATAAAATAGCGAAAAAATTAATTAAAGTTGCTAATGGCCCCGCGACAGCTAAATATCGAGATTTAGGGACTCCTGCAGGCCTAACAAGCTATAATAAGCTTGGAATGATGCCCACATGTAATTACCGTGAGGGAACTTGGGAAAAAATTGATGATGGAACATTTTCAGGAGATACACTTAATAATGATTGGGTAGTAAAAAAAGTCGCATGTTCTCAATGTTCAATTGCCTGTGATCATATTACTAAAATACCAAAGACACATCCTCATTGGCCTAACTTATATGCCAGTATAGATGTAGAGCTCTGTTACAGTTTTGGAACTGCTACAGGATGTTATGATTGGCCAACAGTATTTAAGTGTGTTGAATTGTGCGATAATTTGGGGATTGACGCAATTTCAGGAGGAGTAACTGCAGCAATGGCATGCGAATGTTATGATTTAGGGTTGATTACCAAAGAAGACTTAGGCTATGAATTGCCTTTCGGTTCTACCGTAAATCTTGTAAAATTCACAGAAGAAATGATTTTGGGTGAAGGATTTGCTGGAAAAGTTTTCGGAGATGGTACCAAACAAGCAGGTATACGATTAGAAGAAATGGGTAAAAAGAAAGCTAGTTATTACGGTATGCACATTAAGGGCTTGGAAATGCCTGCATTTGATCTTCATGGAATGAGCTCATTTGCCGTTGGAGAAAGCGTTTCAATTAGAGGGGCATGTCATTTAAGAAATGGTGCTTATGGATTAGATGCAAAAGGAAAGTTTGATAGATTTGCCTATGATAAACCCCTTGAAAGAGGAAAGGCAATTAAGGAATTAGAAGACATCTATGCAATTATTGATTCATATATAATATGTAAATTTACTCGAGGCATTTATGAAAACGACGCAGAGATGGCAAAGGTTTTCGAATTAGTAACTGGAATCCCCGTGACCGAACAATTTATTCAGCATCGAGGGAATGCTATTCTTAATCTTTCAAAATGCTTCAATATTCGAGAGGGATGGACTAGAGCGGATGATCACCCTCCTGAGAGGTTCTTTAAGGAATCGCATACAAAAGGACCAGCTAAAGGAGTGGTTTTAAAAGAAGATGGATATCAAGCGGTATTAAGTGGCTATTTTGAAGCTCGCGGCTGGGATACTAAAACAGGAATTCCAACTGATGCAACATTAAAGTCTCTTGGATTAGATTTTGTGATTGGCAAATTACAACCTGCAGGGGGTAAGAAATAAATGTCACAAACTACTAAAAAACGAGGGGGAGTAGTTCACCAATTTATAATTGTCGATCCTAATTTATGCACAGGCTGTGAAACTTGCGAATCTGTTTGTTCTTTTGTTCATGATGGTGAATTCAATCCGATCAACACAAGAATTCATAGAGTAAGAATCGAACCTATTTTAAACGTTGCATTAGCATGCCAAAAGTGTGATGATGCTCCTTGTGTTCGTAGCTGTCCTGAGAAAGCTTTAGAACAAGACAAAGTAACTGGTTCAATTATCGTAGACGATGACAAGTGCAATGGTTGTGCATTTTGTATCCGAGCATGTGATTTTGGAGTTTTGAATTTACACATTCAGACTCAGAAAGCTCTTATTTGTGATCTTTGCGAAACGATGAAAGATGATTATATCGATGAAGAAAGAGGGGAAAAATACCCTGCATGTATAGATGTGTGTCCAAAAGAAGCTATCTCATTAAAGGATGTCGAACAAATAGGGGAAGAAAAGCGGATTGATGCAGTAAAAAGACTATTTGGCGACATTTTGAAGGAAACAGAAGCCTAATTTTTTAATTTTTATTTTTTCTTATTTTTTTCAAGTTATGCATTTTTTTTCCAAATTTGACAAAGAAAATAACTTCAACAAAATAGAAATAGATTAAAATACTTAAACATCAAAAGTTTAAATTGTATTTTATGGTGATCTAAAAAATGGAAAATTTACCAGATAAAGTACCTCTTTATGAACTTGATATAGTCAAAAATTTGATAAGTGCTATATTAGGAAGAGCTTCTGCCCAAATGATGATGGGAAGTTTTAGAGCAGCCCAGATATTCTTCGGAATTACAGCTCTAA
>JAEOSY010000076.1 GCA_016840125.1 Candidatus Helarchaeota archaeon
AACGCGCCGACCTCCATCATTGTAGAGGTATTTAACCTGCGCCCCACAGTGGGAACAAACTTTTGGTTCATTGTCACTCCATCGAACATACAATAAATCGAGACTCTCTTTTTCAATTTCAGTTGACATTAAAAATACTTTCGTTTAATGGGATTTAAATGTTTCGGCGCCCCCGATTTTTGTCGGAAAAGATTACTTTTGCAGATCATGTTTTTTAAGAGAAAAAGAAATGAATACTATTCATTTAAATAGGTCTAATATGTATCTACGCTAATCTTTTATTGATATAATGCTAGTTCTTCTCCCAAGAACAACCTTTTTAAACCTGAACTATAATACAGCTTTTCAAGGAAAACGATGAAAAAGGATTCGGGTTAGACAAAAAAAAGGACTGGGAATAAATCAGGAATACTTGATGTGGAAGTGAAAGGTACCTCCTCATTTTCTGTTTTTTAACCCCAACCCCCTCCTCCCTACATTTCCTTTTTGATGAGAAGGTACCCATTAAATCCACACTTTTCTTGAACATACTTGAACAAAAATCTATAGATTTTTTTAGTTGGGTGAATCTCCAGTAAATTTTAAGTAATTCTTTTTAGGATCAGAGCTAAAAGTTGATTAGCACGCTTTTTTTCATTAATTTAATTGAAACGAATGGAATTTAAATAAGATTTCGATTAATCGATTGTGGTATAAATATAGATGAAGCTATTAATCTTCGTTTAGATTTAAAGTTAGAATTATCCAAATAATTGATGTAATTGTTTCCGTAATTTAAAAAGGAGAAAGTATGAAATAATAGCTATTAAGTAATTTTGGGATTTAAAAATGAAACTTAGAGAAATTGAGGGTAAACCCTCCTTCAAACTGGGGGATAAATTGGGATATTTCCTCTGGAAGGATAAAGATGGGATTCATCTAATCTGGACGACAAAAGGAAGGTTGCATAGTTTTCGAGGGAAAATAACAGGGGATGCCAACTTAACAATAAAAAAACGAATACAGCTTGAATCAAATGATCAGCTTGAGCAACCGGATCCTAAAACAATTACATGGGAAACTCGAACGGGGAATGACATTGATGGTCTTATATTTACAACGGATGAAAAATTCAGAATGGAGTTAATGGTGGACTCCGTGAAGATTGGTCGCAATAACATCTATTGTGGTCGGTCCCTACACATACCAGATCATAATCCATTTACAGTTGAAGTATAGTTAATTTAAAATAGGATCATAATTAGAGTTGTAATATGTCTGAAGATAAGCAAAAGGGCGCTGAAACCAAAAAAACATCCGAACCTGAAAGTGAAGAGGAAGACGAAGAAAAGAAATATGAACATTATAAGAAAGCAGGGGCAATCCATTATGAAGCTCGGAAACTCGCGGAGCCCTTAATTAAAGTAGGGGCGAAAGTAGTAGACATTTGTGATGCTATTGAAACTTTTATTCTTGAGAAAGGTGGGGGACTCGCGTTCCCTGTGAATGTTTCCCGCAATGAAATTGCAGCTCATTATACAGCCTCAAGTGCGACAGATCCAACCACCCTTCAAGAGGGAGATATTGTTAAGGTTGATATTGGAGTGCATGTGGAAGGGTATATCGCGGATGGTGCTTTTACAGTAACATTTAATGAGGATTTTGAGAAATTGGTGGAAGCCTCTAAAGCAGCTCTTGATGCCGTTATAGGGGTAATCAGGCCAAAAAGAGAAACTCAAAAACTGGGGGCCATAGCTGAAGCAGCAATTAAAAGCCTTGGATATCGTCCAGTAAGAGATTTATCCGGACATATTTTAGACCAGTGGGAATTACATGGTAAGAAAACAATCCCTTCGGTCACCCTCCCGACTGGCGAAAAGATTGAAGAAGGGGAGGTGTATGCAATTGAATTTTTTGCAACCACTGGAACAGGAAGTGTACATGATCTTCCTCCAACGTATATCTATAACCTAGTTCCACTCCGACGTCCAATACGGAGTAAAGGGGCACGCCAGATAGTGCGTGAAGTCAGTAACAAATATAAGACCCTTCCCTTCGCGAAACGTTGGCTCCTACGGGATCTCAAAGGTGGAGTGCTTTTAGGATTTCGGGAACTCACCCGTGTCGGAATACTCCATGAATACCATCCTTTAGCTGAGAAAAAGGGCATTTTTATTTCCCAAGCAGAAGATACGGTGATTATTGAACACGATGGTTGTTCTGTGACCACTCGAAAAGATATTTAGCGTGATCGCTCATTGAGTAAACAGCAAAATAATGAAGAAGGATATCCCTTCGGAGTTTATTTTTGTTCTAAATGTAGAACCGTAATTATGTGGTATCCGGATACTAAGAAACATCCAGAAATGAATCTTTTTCCAGGTACCATAGAATGCGTTACTTGTGGAGCTTTAATAGAGCCCAGCGAGAAATTACGCATTGTAAACATTTGGTCGGACTTAGTCCCTAGTTTTCTTAGTGTGATTGAAAACTATCCCTTTTCTAAAGCCATTATTTGTGATGAAGAACATGTGCACTTTGTTTGGGAAAAAGCCCAGCTACAGACGGATAACTAATTTTAAGGATAAACGCGCCTCATTGTGCGAGGGTATGGAATGGTATCTCTAATGGACTCTAACTTACAAATCCATTTCACTACGCGCTCCATCCCTAAACCAAAACCCGCGTGCGGCACAGTCCCATATTTACGTAAATCGATATACCATTCATAATCCTTCTTGTTCAACCCAGCATCTTTAATTAGCTTGAGAAGCTCACCCGCGTCATGAACTCGTTGTCCTCCTCCAATAATCTCCCCGTGCCCCTCAGGAGCAAGGCAGTCAGCACAATTGACGACTTTAGGATTGTTCGGATCAGGCTTATGATAAAAGGCTTTAGCTTCCCGTGGATAATCATAGACAAATAGGGGGGTCTTACGGTTTTCAGTTAATGTACGTTCATCCTCAGCACCTAAATCTTGACCCCACTCAATCTTATGTCCAGTAGTATTTAGATGCTTAACAGCTTCTGAATACGACATACGATCAAATGGAGGTTTTATCTTTAACTCAGAAGGGTCGCGTCCAAGAAATTTTAATTCGATACTTTTTTCTTTTACCACCCTCTTAAGAATATGAGAGACCAGTTGCTCCTGAATTTCCATGTTTTGGTTTAAATCACAAAAAGGGATTTCTGCTTCGAGCATGTAGAATTCAGTAAGATGTCTTACCGTTCGGGATTTCTCTGCACGGAAAGAGGGAGCAATGGTATACACTTTACCAAGTGAAAAGATTAGGGTTTCCAGATAAAATTGGCTGGATTGAGTGAGAAAAGCTTCAGTATCAAAGTACTTCATTTGAAATAAAGTTGATCCACCTTCTACGGCGGCGGTGATAAACATTGGACCATGGACCTCCAAGTAATTATTCATTTTAAACCATTCTCGAGCAGCTTCGAAGACTAAAGCTCGGATTTGCATGATTGCCGTCAATTTACGGCTGCGTAACCACAAATGACGTTTATCAAGCAAGAATTGGACACTCTGATCTCGTGTAATTGGAAAAACTTCAGCTAAACCAACGACTTCAACATTCTTAACTGATAACTCGATCCCACCTGGGCTTCGTGGCTCTTCACGAGTTGTACCACTAATAATCACAGAAGATTCGATTGAGATTTTTCGAGCCACCTCAAAGGCATCGGCTCCTAGGATTTTTTCTTCGATAATTGATTGGATGATTGCCCCGCCTTCTCGAATCTGTAGAAACAAGATTTTCCCTGATTTTCGGCGCCGAAAAACCCAACCTTTAATCTGAACATCCTGTCCAATCATTTTTTTTGCATGGATTTCAGCGATTGAAACCTCTACCATTTATCTCACCTGCAGTTTCTTATTACACTGTAAATTAATAAATGTAAAGCCTCATTTTTGATTTGATGAAAACAAAAGGAAAATGTCTCATTTTTGTAAGCTTGGTCATTTTTACTATTTTATTAATCCTCTTATACCTCGATCGCGTTTTAACTGCGGATGGGGATATTGTTTTTCAAACGATCCAAGAAGTAGATACCCGGATTTTGCTCTTCATAAATCCCAATGGTGATGTGGTTTTCTTTAACAGCTTTTTTTGGATCCTAACAACATACTTCGATATTGGAATCACGGTACTTGTCGTTCTATTATTTAGTCTTTCATTCTTCATTAATGCGTTAAAAAAATATCAATTCATTCTGTTTGTAGTGCTGTTAGTGTTTTTAATCAACTCTTATGCCTCAAATCATCTTAAAGATTTATTTGAACGATCGCGACCCCAAGAGTTTAGCTCAATTGAGGAGTTTTTTTTTGGATATATTAATCCAATAGAACTTAAATTGGGAACAAACAGCTTCCCCTCAGGGCATACAAGCACGGCATTCTCCATGATGATTCCACTCATTATTTATGTAAAGCCAAAGTGGTTAAAAGCAGGATTTTTAATCTATGCATGTCTTCAGGGTTTAAGTCGTGTGTGGTTGGGAGCCCACTTCCCGGTTGACGTTCTTATGGGCGCTTTTTTTGGAATATTAATTGGCGTAATATTTTTTTATGTAAGTCGATCTGTAATAACAAGAATAGATCCAAAATATCTACGTTTAGATTAGTAAACTAGTTGAGTTAGGTTAATAAAATGTCTAAAGAAAAACCAAGGAGAGGTTCAATTGTTCTTATTCTATTAATCATTACACTTAGCGTCTGGGCGGTATTAGCGGTTGTTTTTGGATTATTCGATCTACGAATCTCCATTGCAATAGTAAATGAGAAAAATCTATTTGGAATTTTTGGAGCAGATTATGGAGAAGGGCCGGGGTGGGGGATATTTGGGGTAGGTCTCGTTGTGTTGATAGGGAGCGCGTTCTCAAACCTAAACAAACAAAAAATTCCTGCATATATCCTAATGGCTATCGCAATGGTCGCGTTTATAATTGGATTTCTAATTGATTCAGAGGATTTAGTTCATTATGGAGGGTTCATTGGTTTTTCAATTTTAATTTTCGTTGTGCTTACTAGAAACCATGACTGGCGTAGTTATAGAAATTTAGCATTGATTGTAGTATTGCTATTTGTGATTAATCCAGCGTTATTTGTCACTGGTACGAAGCCTTTATTCGGAAGAGTTCGATTTAGGAATTTAACCGCACCTCCGATTGATTTTTATCCAGAATATACGCCCTGGTTTAATCCGCCTTGGTTTGATCTCAAAAACTTATCTTTTCCTAGCGGACACACGGCGATGGGGTGGATGCTCCTTCCTCTAATGATTCCGCTTCGGAACAAGGAAACTTGGGTTAAAATCACGGGTTCAGTTCTAATTCTCGGTTGGGGATTCTTCGTAGGGCTCTCCCGAATTCTTATCGGAGCCCACTACGCTTCGGATGTTCTGTTTTCTACGGGAGTGGCTTGTGTCGTAGTAATTTTGCTTTATAAGAAGTACTATCTCAAATAAACTATTAGTGAGAATTCAGCCAATCGCGCAATTTATCCCAACCCCACTCAATAAAAGCGGGATCCGTTGTCAGGACATGGTAGCTTTTAGGAACCAGGACCAATTCTTTATCCTCGGATTTGATAGTTTCAAAGTACTGAGAAACACCTTCAGCATTGACAACCTTATCATCTTTCCCCTGGAAGATTATTATTGGGATTTCTATTCTTTCTCCAGAATTGTAAGCCTTTTTGGAGAATTTATTCACTTGAAAAATATAGCGTAGGGAAACTGCTTCAAGATGATAGGGATTCTCAAAATCAAAGCGCTGATGAGTCTCATCACGAATTATCGCCGCCTCATTTCCTTTTGTGGCAAATAGGTGCTTTCCTGGTTTGAATAGATAGATTATAAACCCGCCAATAAACTTGAGAACGTCTTTAATGGAAAATGATCCCATGATTACCTTGACAGCGGGAGCAAATTCCACAATTCCCTGCAGTAATTCAGGATTTTGTATAGCAAAGTTTAAGGAAACCACCCCGCCCATACTCTCACCAAAAACAAATATCGGAGTATTAGGATGTATTGTTTGAAGATATTCGGTAAACTCCTTGTAATCGTCAAGAATAAGTTGGAAATCTTTGATGTCACCTTTTGGACCTTCTGAACGCCCATGACCTCGATAATCCATAACGTAGAACGCAGAGCCCGTTTGTTCTACAATCTGGTCTGCGTAAAGTACAAAATAATCCCCTTCGGCGGCCATCCCATGGCATCCAACTATAACTTTTTTGATTTTTTGGGAGGCGGGTTTGAAAACCCGATAAAACAACTTCAGCCCTGCGGAATTAGTGAAATAATCCCATTCGGGGGTTGTTGTAGGATGAGTTCTCAATTTTTCAAGTAAATAAAAAAGCGAGTTTGAATCAGCATCAACCATTGTAACCGTATACCAATTAGATTTATTTTATAAAAAAGAGAGGGGAAAATTGTAGATGCTAATTTAGATGAAATATTTGGCGATAGGGGCGAAAAATTTGATTACGGGGACCTTCCACCCAAGATTTTCCCGTAAGTCCTCTAGATAATGTTCAAAGGTGCGATCCTGAAACTGCAATACTTCTTGGGAACGCTGTGTATCATACCAATCTAGCCAAACATGATCTTCACTAAATTTCTCCTTTTTTGGAGGTGGAAGGTTGAACATGGCAAAGATTTGGGTAATCTGATCATAAAAGGTAGTCTGACAGCAGGAACCTCCGCCGATGATGTAAATCTCGCGAGAAAGGGGTGTAGTCGCGGCATTTCTGCATGCGGTTGCGATATCTTTTGGGTGAATAAACTCAACGCGATTATCCCATGCGATACTGTACATCTGTTTCAAATAAGTAGGACTTAAATCAACTTCTAAATGTGGACTTTCTGCAAACCGGAGAATAACCCAATCCAAGGTGCAAGCCTTAACGATTTCTTCGCATATCGCTTTATCAGAGGTATAAAAATCAGACATGATTACGGGGTAATCACTTGTAATGGGCGGTTCTAGATGGTGTGTATGACCTACAACTGTAACACTTGAGGCAAAAACCAACCGACAATTTGGATTCACGTTCTCAAGTTTACGAACGAGATTTAGAGTCCCGCCAACATTAATTTTTCTTGCCCAAGGTTCCTCACTTTTCGGGGGAATTATAAAGGCTAAATGAATCACAACATCCATTTCTGACATATTTTCAGGATAGGTGTCGGGATCTGTAATATCACCCCAGTGAATATATTCAGAGGGGAATTGCTTTGCGGTCTTTTGGTTTCGTGAGGTCTTCACATCAAAAAGTGTGACCTCAAACCCAGAATCCAATAATAATCTTGATAGGTGCCGTCCTAGGCCACCCAAGGCCCCTGTTACTAAAACCTTCATCATTTATCAATACCCATTTTTTAATACTATTATACCACTAATGTGGTATAATCTTAATTCCTTGTAATAACAAGGAGTCGGTAGGATTGGAGATTTCTCTTAAACAATCTAGAGATAAAACTTGAAATTACAAGGTTTATATGGATATCATTCTTATCCAATATTGTAATTACAAGGTTTAATAATTCTCATTATAATTAGAGAAAGACCTCTTGGGATTAATATGCCGGTAATGAAAAGAATAACACTGCAGATTTCCAAAGATTTTGTTGCGAAAGTGGGTTTTAAATCATTAATTAAGTATGTAAAGAAGGTAGAGTTACAAAAAATTTATTGGTATGATGATAAAACGTTATGGGCAATCCAGAAGTTCGAGTTTCATAGCCCAGAATTTACCCCAGCAGCCTTACAAGGTATAGATGGTATAGGAATAAAATATATTGAAGAGTTAAAAAAAGAGGATGAAAAAACATATATATGCTTGGTCAAAACTGAGAAGGAAACACAGTTCCATGAGATTCTATCGGAATTTAATATAATTCTTGATTATCCTCTAATTATTACAGAAGACTATATAAAAATTTCATTAATAAGTGATGAATCAATTTTGAAACGGCTTCCCAAATATCTTTCAAAAAAAGATTATGAGATCCTAAGTATTTCAAATCCGACTCATGATATCAGTGAAAAAGTCCAAATTCAATTAACTAATAAACAACAGGAAGTAATACAATATGCCGTAGATAGGGGGTTCTTTGAAATTCCTCGAAATATCAAGTCGAAAGCAATCGCAGATAATTTTAAGATTACCGTGAGTGCATTCAATGAACTTTTAAGGAGGGTAGAAAGAAAGCTCTTTAAGACATATTTTAACAAATGAGTTTTCTTTCAACCTTTATTTGAAAGATTTGCAATATATTGATTAAAAAACCGTTTCAGTTTTAGTAGATGGATAATCCAATCTAACTTATCTGCCAGCCAGATTACGAAGGAGAAAATAGTTTGAGGATAAGGGCCTAATGGGAACATATGGGTTCGAGCGGCTTCGACTATAATTGAGGGTTCATTCATTCGCTGTAATAACTTGACACCAGCAAGTGAGTGATTAAAGTTATGGTCTTGGGCGAATTTGGGGGTCACAGTGGCATATCCAATATCATGAAGTAATCCCGCACGGATACAGTATTTTTGATCTTGTAAAAAGAGTTTACTGAGCTTGTGAGCGAAATAACCGATTCGAATACTATGTTTCAATCGATTATAGATTTCAGATGGGGGTTTAACCCTATGGGAGGAAAAATATTGTAGCTTTTGAATATGTGGATGACGGAGTAATTTTTTTATGATTGGTACAAAAGAGGATTTCACTGTACTCACTTGTCTAATTGCTTGTAATGACTAGGAAAACAAATTATGTAGTAAGTAGATCTTTAATCTATTGAATAAAAAAGGATTGATCTATTAGTTTTATAGGTAGAAAATTAGTATCAATACAGTGAATAAGAGATGACATTGAAATTACTAGAGGGCGAACAAATACCAAAAGTAATGAAAGCTGTTGTATTAAAGGAGTCATATAACCTTGACTATACAACTATTCCAGTATGGCCAATTGATACCTACAAAGATCCAGATATTATTTTAATAAAAGTCAAAGCTTGTGGTGTTTGTGGTTCTGATTTTAGATATTACCAAGGAGAGAATCCTTGGGCCCAACATACGGTAGGCAAACATATCGAGAATCCGCCTAATATTGTACTGGGGCACGAATATAGTGGTATAGTCGTTGCAGTTCTCTCTGAAAAAAACAAAAAGTGGTTGGGAAAGCGAGTGGTTCCCATCTGTTCGAAAGTGTGTGGGAAATGTGAGATGTGTAAAACAAACAGGGCGCATCTCTGCGAACAAACCATCCATATGGGGCATGGGCAAGGCTGGGGAAAACGTTCCTATTATCCAGGAGCCTATGCAGAGTATGCCCCCGCTTGGGCCGCGGGTTGTTATGAGATTCCAGTGAATGTGAGTTTCGAGCAAGCAGCAATGATGGATGTATTGGCGGTTTGTATGCATGCATTTCAACGAGCCAACCATCACATAGATTCACCCATCCTAATTATGGGAGCTGGACCAATTGGGAATGGAATTGGACAAATTGCTAGAGCTTCCGGCGTTAAGGATGATGATATTATTATTATGGAAAACTCAAGCGTTGCCTTGAGTGTTGCCGAAAGGACGGGATTCCAGAAAATTGTTGATTCATCGGATAAAAATGTGGTCGAGTTGTTTAAATCGATTCTCGAAATAACTGGAAATCAGAAGGTTATTTCCGTTTTTGATAGTATTGGGACTGATTCAAGTTTTAAGGTTGGGTTTAAACTGCTTAATAAAGGTGGATCCTTCGTGAATTTGGCAGTTCATAATCAAGAAATTGCTAATTTTAATCAGATGCAACTTTCAAGCGAGCGAACAATAACCACATCAAGTAATTTCGCCATTCCAGCCTATGAGAGGGCTTGGAAGTGGTTGTGTAAGGGAAAACTTTCCATAAAGCCATGGCTTACAAACATTTCCTTACAAAATGTACCTCTAATTTTTGCTGAGACGAGTAAAAATAAAAAGGCACGCGACTATTTTAAACTAGTAATTCAACAAGAAGAAGTAATAGTTTAGGTAGATGATGGCAAGTTGATGAGAGTAGCTTTTAAGTGGAAGGTAATTGTACTTGGGGAGCCCACGGTAGGAAAAACAACGTTAATGCTAAGGTACACAGAGAAAAAGTTTAATGAACTTTATATCCCAACAGTTGGGGTTCAGGTCTCTGTAAAACAGGTCCCAATCAAGCTGGATAAGGAGAAAGCTCTTGTCGATTTAAATATCTGGGATATTGCAGGTCATAGTAAGTTTCAGGATATCCGGAAAATTTTCTATGAAGGGGCGAATGCCTTTTTGCTACTCTATGATATTACTAATGAATCCTCATTTGAGGAAACGTCCTATTGGGCAGATGATTTAGGTAAGATCATTGGAGATCAATATGGAATTCTTCTCGGGAATAAACGGGATTTGGGAAAACAACGGGTTGTTAAAGAAGGGGCGGGAGAAGATAAAGCATTTGAAATGGGTTTGGATTTCTTTGAAACCTCAGCGAAGTCAGGGGAAAATGTAGAGAAAGTCTTTGAGACAATAACTCAAAAACTTCTAACCCGGTTTGGGGAACAATAAAATCCTTATCCGAATATCGATCGCAAGCGATCATCAGGTTTTTTAGCTAAATCACCTAAAACTCTATCAAAAGCAGGTATAAAATCGTCAAAAAGAGCCAAATCCACATTGAGGTCGTCCAAAAAATCATACCGTTGAATGAATAAGTCTAAAATTCTCGTTAAAGCACTTTTCGCCAATTTTAAGTTGAGTTTCTTATCACCAATAGTATACGCAATAATATTAAGCGGGGGAGTTTCGCGCATAGGACGACTTAGAAGAACGATGGTGAAGTTTTTCATGGAAAAGCTCTCCATTTCATCAGCGAAAACTTCAGTTGCAAAGGAATTTAAAGCGCTCAGAAAGCCACCTCGTAACATGGGATCCACACTCATGTCATTCTCCTTGTAATACTGCTTAGAAACAAGTGGGACGCCGTTATTGATGATTCCCATTTCAAAGATGACCAATTTCTGAGAGAGCCTCCAAATTCATTCGTTCAAATCAATTACTCTAATCGCTTTAACATGTAAGTTTTGTTAATCCTGATATATAAATATCAAACTCAATTACAGTTGATTTTAAGAATTGCGCAATTGCACTTGAGAAGGTTTCGATTTTTTTTGTCGGAGATTGATAAAAAAGGAAAAAAAGACTTAAATACATACAAGTTTAAAAAGAGAGATAACCAGATTGTGCCTTGAGGGGTAATTTGTGGATATAGAACGAATTTGGCGACAAATTGAACGAATCAAAGAATGGGGTAATGTGAAATATTACTCTGAACGTGGAGTAGAGCAAGAAATTTTGAAGCCCCTAAATAAAATCATTGATTTTGAAAGAAATAAACTTATTTTTGAGAATAATTTTACTTATTAATAGAAAAAATCTAATTTATAGAGGTTTTTAATAAAAAAAAGGGAATTTATAGTTTTAAGACCTCTTTCAGGACAATTTGATGTTTGCCAAGAGTGCCGCCGTAATTCCCTGCTGTAATTTTTTTGATTCCTGCGACTTGAGTAGCAGCTTGTATTCCAGTAGCGGTTGCAGCTTGTACGGTTTCCAACGAGATTCCATTCAAGACAATTTCGAGAACGCAATTAACACCGTCAGGGATCTGTGAATCGGAGATTTCGGCTTTCAGAGTCGGACAAAAGGGGTGATTGGTGGATGCATGCATGAATTTGGCATACTTTAAAGACCCAGTTTTAGAGCCACTTCGGCAGACGCCTCCAGGAAAACTGGTAATCGCACCCTCGATCGCGTTGATAGCCTTTACGGCGTCCATTGAAGCTTTCAGGGTATTCTCAAGTGTATCACCAAGAATGAAGAAATTACCACCGGCAACCGCTTTTTTAGCTTTCATATATTCTTCAATTGTGAAGATCCCTTCCATTACAGGGATATTCCAGACTTTTCGATCACCAACAGTTCCAGGTTTTTCCCAACCATCACCAAAGTAACGCATATTCTTACCTGTTGCGAAGATTGCTGGTTTTTTCTCACCGGATTTCTTGTCCTTGTACAAAGATGGCTCCTCGTTAAGCCAATCAAACAGTGCAGTTGTGGGACAAGTGAGAACGCATTGACCAATCCGATTCATAAGGACACCGCCGAGTTTTTTTCGTTTTGTGAATAGCATACAAGAAACACCCGGACGCTTATCAGGAGTTTGATCTGCCGGGATAATTTTATCGATAGCAGCTTCACAATCACACGCGATAGTTGAAACCGCGAAACCTGTAAAGATGCGAGCACAGGTTAAAGCCCAGTCCTCATTCACTGCGGTGATTAAAACACGGGAACACCACATTGTGAACGCTTCAGCATACGTATCGTCTATCTCAACACCATTTAATTCTAACATTTAATCCTCTCATTAAGTTAATTCCACTTTGGAAATTCAATTAGTTTTTAATTACCTTATTTCTCCTTAAAAGGATTTTTCTATAAGGGATGCGGAAAAAATCAAATAGTACAGACCTGATATTTTAGTATTCATTATTTACGTCCTAATTAACCAGTTAGGAGATTAGGTGGAAAAAATGCCAACTATAGGTGAAGTTGATCTACTTATTGGTATTTTCAGCACCGTTTTTGTGCTAACTATGCTAGGGTCCTTCGGAGCCGCGCTCTTTGTGAAGAAACATCGATCTAAATTTGCAATAATAACCGGAGTCTTGGCGGCTCTTTTGTTGGTGGTGTTAGTGATTGCACTCGCAGCGCCTTTTATGTATTTCACTGGAGGGGGAGAAACGCCAATATTAGGAATGGGAAATATAGTTGTTGGAATTATTTTTTTCATATTTGCATTTCTCTGTCTCCTAATTACCAGAGACATTAATAAAATGCGAAGAATTGGAGATTCCGTGGAATTACGCGAGGGTGTCTATAATGGTATCTTATCTTCGGTTCTTATTATCGTGATGGGCTTATTTTATTTAATCCCGGGAATATTGGTCGCATCACTTAATACAATTGAGGAGAGTTTATCTATTTTATCGTATCCTACACCAACTGCTACATTCGCGATTTATTTTTTGGGATTTGTTATTCTTTTCGTAGCCGTTTTTGTTTTATACGAATGGAAAACTGAAAAATTCTCAAAAGCCCCACCCTCTGAACAGAAAGTGCATAAATTGGATAAGGAACTCAGTAGAAAAGCGTTTCACGTGCTTATTATCGGTGTTTTAGCGGTCTACCTGATTGTGGGATCGTTAGTAGCAACATCACTATATGAACAACTTATAAGCCCGGCGTATACATTTTGGGGATATGGGGATATTTCAGGGGGGCTTAATTTTATTATTACAAATCTCGTAGATGGAGGACAACTCTTTACCATGTTTGGAATTACAGTCGTTTTAGAATTTGTTTTAATTCTGGATTTAATCCGTCTTAAAGCCCCACGGTACTTTCCAGCGAGAATGCTCTCGAACCTATATAGAGAGAAAGAGAAAGATACTCTAGGACCGCATATCTATCTCGTTGTTGGAATGCTATTTGCGATTGTAGTTTTTCCACCACCGATCGCGATGTCTGTAATCGCAATCAGTGCCTTAGGGGATGCAACGGCTACAATTGTGGGAGTGACCAAAGGGAAGCGGAAAATTCGCCCTGGCATCTCGAATAAGACTTGGGAAGGCTGTATAGCAGGAATGATCGCATCGTTTGCTTTTGGCTTTATAGGATTCATTTCACTCGCCTTTGCACCCGCATATTTTGGATCAGTCGGAAATGATATTGGGATGGGGATAGTATTAGGGCTCGTATTGAATGGAATAGCTGTTCCCATATTCTTTTTAATTGATTATTATACCCCTAAACCCTTACCCTTCTCTGATAATTTACTCAATCCTCTAATAATTGGTATGGCGATGTATGGGATTTATCTCCTTTTCCCAATTTAGGATTTTATTATGGGGAATTTACGCGCTCTTTTAATTCAAATTATTCAGATTTCTTTAATAAGGTTAGACAACATAAGTTTTTTTATGGAGAAACCCTATTGGGGCGGAAAATCCCCTAAAAGGTTTGAGGATGAATATCAAATAGCACTCGAATATTTGAGAGCGTTTAAAATAATTTCATTTACAAAACTTAGAGAAATTACAGGGTTGCAAGAAGACGAAATAAAAAAATTTTTGAAAGAGTTATTAAATTCTGGAGAAATTACGGGAGAATATAGGGAAGGAGTGTTTTATAGAGATCTTTCTTTGACGAAAAAAAAGAGAGGATTACTTCTAGATTATCTCAATTCTAAAAATAAAATTTCTCTTGATGATGCATCCCGGTTGGGACGTCTTAGTGAGAGACAAACTACACAATTAGTTGAGGAATTTTTACAGGAGGGAATCGTTAAAGGTAAATGGGAAAATAATATTTTCATAAATCTTGCAGTTGAAAGCATTCCGTCTCAAGAATTCGAAGTGAAAAGAGAATACGATTATGTCGGGGGACAAGTAAGATTTAAAGTAGTTGTTAGAAACCTCACTCAAAATCCGATAAGCAAAATTAATACTATGATTACTGTGGGTGATCAATATATTGTAGCTGATTCAAACCAATCTATCTCGGCGCTTATGCCTGGAGAAACAAGGGGTGTGGATTTTTTACTTTCCCCACTAACTTGTGGGACTTCTAACATTTTTGGGACTGTTTCATATACAGATCATATTGGGGAAGCTCACAGTACGACTATAAAACCAAAGGATATTAACATTAAATGTCCATTAGTAGTACCCGCTGAGGCAACTAGCGAAGAAGTAAATAAATGGCGTAAATCTCTCCTAAAGGGGGCAAGTTCGTTCCCCATACACGGAATCCCTCGCCTTCAAGCATTTAAAATTGTATGTGATCAAGTAGCTGCACTGGATTTGAATCAATTTCAATATAATGAAGACCAACTATCATCCACATACACAGGAGTTGCAAAAATATCAGGAAACAAAATAATAGTCGCGATAAGAGCGGTGGGTGATGAAATAAAACTAATTATATGGACACGTGATTTAAGAGAAGCAACTGGCTTTATCGCATATCTTAAAAATCTAATCAAGATGGCGATAGACACTACCCAAAAACTTAGGGTCAGTGTCGAAAAAGTTGGTCAAAAAATACTTGACGCATTAGATATAATCGAAAGATTATTTCAGTTAGCTATATTTTGTGAAAACATGAATGTTGCACGCGAAATTTTACTTATTTTAAAAGAGATTAAAATAAAAATAGATAAACAATTTGAGAATCTCCCAATTGTGGAATTATTAGATAAATGGGAATTAGAAGTCACAACACAATTTGACGAGGAAGAGCCAATTAGTGAATTTGTAGCAGCTAGTCTTTTCTATGAAATAATTAATTGGATGAAAGAAATGGCAAATATTGCCAGCACGAACGTAAAATTGTATGCTGATACTTTTAAAGATGATGAAATAGCTATAAAAACGAGTAGTGAGAAAGTTGAGAAAATATTAGAGCAAATTATTGAATTAGAAGAGATTTATTCTAAAATCATCCTTAAATATATAATGGTTATTAACATAAATAGTGGAATTCTTCTCTATTCGCAAGCATGTAGTGGGTTTGTATTTGACGGAGATTTAGTTTCAGGATTTCTGAGTGCAGTTAGTTCTTTCGGATTTGAGCTCACGAAAAAAGAGAGTGCTATGAGGGCAATCCAATATCATGATTTTGAAATCGTACTTGGGAGTGGGAACTATATTAGTGTAGCAATAGTATTAAGTGGAAAAATTACAGAATTTCTTCGTAATAAATTAAGTAATTTTGTAAAAAACTTTGAGTATGTCTATGAAAGTGATTTGAAACAATGGGTAGGAGATACTTCAGTTTTTGATGATGCAAACCATATTGTAAAAAGCATTTTTAAGGTATCTACAGAGAACGGTTCACCTACATCTAAAAAAAATAACGAGGAAGGAATAAAAGATGAATAGAATCCGAATTAAAGGCTTGTTTTTACTATTTTTTTTCCTTTCTTCATCGATTTCATTGGCTCCGCTTCTTCTTAATTATAAAGTCTTTACTGAAGATGAGGATCTGATTGAAAAAGATATTTCCGTTTTTAACTCTGTCGCAGCAATGGATGCTTCACCTCTCAAAAATGGAGGTGGCTGGTTTGTTCCTGCTTTCTATGAGGAAGGGATTTATTTTAATTATTACAGAGGGATTTCAAGTGAGGTTGCATTTGGAAAGGATGAAATCAATTACATAATTCAAAATAACGATGAAAACCGTGCTGTGCTATCTGTCAAACTTGAAAATTGTAATGATGTGCAACCAATAGGCGAGGAGCCGCTTAATCAAATAACAAACTATTATTTTGGAAAGGATCCTGCAAATTGGAAAACAAATATTCCGAATTTCGCAAAAGTTAGGTATCAAAATCTTTATGATGGAATAGATCTAGTTTTTTATTCCTCGGAAGGTAGCCTAAAATATGAATTTATTGTTGCAGCAGGGGCGGATGTTACTCAAATTTATTTAGTTTATGATGGGATTGAGAGCTTAGAAACAGATCTGAGTGGTACAACGTTAATCGCCAAAACAATAGCAGGAGAAATGCGAGATGTGGGTCTTATTGCTTATCAGGAAGATCAACAGTGTGGTATTAGTTATATACCAATCCAATTTCTAATAAATGAGAATTCCATAACCTTTAATGTAAGCGAATATAATGACAACTTGGAGTTAATCATAGATCCTTTAATATATTCTACTTATTTCGGGGCAGCTGGGATAGATTATGGGACTTCAATGAAAATAGATGATAATGACACCTATTACTTCACTGGCCATACCAAATCTTTTTCATTCTGGGGCGATGTGGCAGTTGTGAAATTTAACCCGAGTGGACCAATTTATACAACCCTTCTAGGAGGGACCTTGGGGGACCACTCGTACGGACTTGCGCTTGATCCCTACGGTTGCGTCTATGTTACGGGGCACACAACTTCAGACAATTATCCTACGACAGTAGGTGCGTTTAATGAAACGTTTGGTGGGGGTGGAACCCAGGGTGATGTTTTTATAACAAGATTGGATGAAAATGGTAACCTAAATTACTCGACATTATTAGGGGGGAATACTGATGATTACGCGAGATCGATAGCAC
This sequence comes from Candidatus Helarchaeota archaeon, assembly GCA_016840125.1. The sequence goes on from JAEOSY010000076.1 coordinate 17,195, forward strand.
TTGATGAGAACAACAGCGTTTATATCACCGGAGTGGCTCAAACCTCCTTTGAAACTACGCCCGGTGCGTATGATCAATCCCATAATGGCGATTATGATGCATTTGTTGCTAAATTAAATGCCAACTTATCAAACCTCATCTATTCCACGTATATAGGTGGAAGCGGTCGTGATGATGCGTATTCAATTGACCTTGATAGTAATGGTAGTGTCTATATAACAGGGCATACTACCTCCAGTGGTTTCCCCCGGACCAATACAACGCCTTATGGGGGAGGTATTTTATATGGAGATGCCTTCGTTACAAAACTAAATCCAAGTGGCTCGAATATAACATTTTCGAGTTTTATAGGAGACGCCCAAGATGAGGAGGGGAGATGTATCAAGGTTGATGATTCTGGCAATATGTTCATTGGTGGTTATTCAGAATCACCAAATTTCCCTACGACGAGTGATGCTTACGATAGAACACATAACGATAATTGGGATTGTGTATTCATTATTCTAAACGCATCGGGATTCGTGAAATACTCCACTTTTATAGGTGGTAGTAATAAGGATTACCTAGAAACAATTGCAGTAGAGTCCAATAATAGTTTTATTCTGGGAAGTTCTACATATTCTACCGATTTTCCGACCACAATAGATGCGTATAATCGAACCCACTCTAATGCGGAAAATGATTGGGCGTTACTTAAATTGAATCTTACCGCTGGACTTATTTATTCGACATACTTTGGAGGGAATTGGTCTGACAGTTTTAATGAGGCACATCTTGATGCTGAGGGTAATATACATTGTGTGGGTGCTTCAAAATCAACGAATTTTCCCACCACACCCGACGCCTATAATCAAACTTCAAATGGTAATTGGGACCCAATAATCATGAAGTTTCTTAATTTCCCTACATTAACAGATGTAAATTTTACATCTACTATCGAATTGGGGGCTGAACAAAATGTATCCCTAATTCTTGAGCATCTTTCACCCCTCTCGAGCTGCTTAATTGAAGTTGAAGGGAGTAATCAGAGCCTTCATCAAAATAGCTATTGGGAGTTGTATTACAATTGGACACCATCAGTGGTAGGTAGTATAAGTTGTCGGGTATTTTTCAATGATACGTCTGGACGTTGGAACGCAACCAGAATTAATTTTACAGTTGAAGATACGACTGCACCTAATCTAATTTCCCCCATCGTGAGAGCTGATCCTGTAGAACTAGGTGAATTGCAATGGATTAATGTAACAATATCTGATTTTAGTAATATCACGATTCCCCCCTTAATTGAGATAGATGGAGAAAATCAAACAATGCAATTATTACAGAATAATACTTGGAGTTTTAATTGGATACCCGTTCAAGTCAGTATGATCAATTGGATAATTCATGTAAATGACACATGGAGTAATTGTAATCAGACTGGGGGATCCTTTTGGGTAAATGATACAATAGCGCCAGTTGTTATAAATGTTAATTACCAAAACACAACACAAGTCAACGTAATGCAAACGATATTGATCAATTTAACCGATTATTCGGGTATTTCTAAATGTTTCGTTGAGATTGGAGGAGTAAATAACACAATGCTGAATAATACCCCTACTACATTCTTTTATAATTGGACCCCGATAAGCTCGGGTGAATTTCATTATTGGATCTATTTCAATGATTCCCAAGGTAATTGGGATCGTGTGATCATAGATATTACCGTGAGTAGTATTAGTAATGGTGGGGATGGTTTTTTATTATGGTTAGTATTGATAGGTGCAATAGTTGGAGTGGTCGGAACAGCAATTGTCCTCAGAGCAAGAAGAAAAGTAGAGATAGTTCCATCATCTTTAACCGCCTCCGTCAGCACTGGTTTTATGAAAGAAATGAAAAGCGGCGGATTAACGGAAAGAGAGTTGGATAGCATTTTATCGCGTCTCTTTAAAGATTTGATGGGTAAGTCTGATGTCGATATCCAAAAGCTTGCTCTTAAATATGGGGTAAAATTTCAGCTATTAGAAAGAATTATTGTTCATCAAATCTATAAAGGCAATATCAACGGATTTTTAGAGAGTAATTATTTATACATTGAATAGAACAAACGGTAAGAAGAAAGCGGGAAAAAAGAGAAGACGACGATGCTGAAATAGATTTAAAAAACCACATTTTCTATTTTGAGGTTTGATTCCTTACCCAATTCATGTGTTTTGCTTTGTAGGTTCAAATACAACTTGGGAATATAATCCGAAGGATATAAAAAACGATTTTTGAATGTGTTGTTAGAAGCGAAGTATTTTATGTGAAGTGAATGGTATGGCTTTAGATAAGGAGAAGGTCGTGCGTGTGCAAGATACGGAGTTCCAAGACGAAATCGTGGATGCCGGAAAGATCCTTCCCGATGTTGATAAACTAAGAACGTGCATTCAGTGCGGTACATGTGTCGGCGGGTGCCCATCAGGGCGGAGAACCGCATGGAGAATTAAGACACTATTTCAGAAGGCGATGCTTGGGTTAAAAGAGGAAGTGCTTGATTCAGATGATTTATGGTGTTGTACAACCTGCTATACTTGTCAGGAGAGATGTCCTCGAGGCATTAGCACAACCGATGCAGTTCGCGTGATTCGAAATATAGCATTTCGAGAAGGATATGCAAAGAAGAATCACTTATTTGTATGCTCACTTTTATTCAAGTTTGGACACGCCGTCCCTGTAAATGATCCCACCAAAGAATTACGAAAGAAATTAGGGTTAGGGGAATTGCCCCCAACAGTCCATTCGTATCCAGAAGGGTTAAAAGAAGTGAATATCATTTGTGAGAAGACAGGATTTAAGGAAGTGTGGGAGAAGCAGTGGAAAAAAGCGCAGGAGGCACAGAAATAATGACAGTGGAGAGCGAAAAAAAATATGCCTTTTTTCTAGGATGTCTGACCCCAAATCGATACCCGGGAATAGAATATGCCACAATTGAATCATTTAAAATATTAGGGTATGATTTAGTGGAATTAAAAGGTGCAAGTTGCTGCCCAGCTCCAGGTGTATTTGGAAGTTTTGACCTACAAACTTGGGCAACCGTGGCAGCTCGAAATCTTCTGATTGCGGAACGCCAAGGAAACAATATAACCATGACATGTAATGGGTGTTATGGATCCTTGCAGGAAACAAATCATCTAATTCACGAAAATGAGGAATTAAAAGGGCGAATTAATGCGGTCCTTAAGGAAGCAACGGGTTACGAGTATAATGGTACAGTTAAGGTGAGACATTCCATTGAAATTTTACGAGATGAGATAGGGTTTGATAAGATTCGGGATGCTGTTGTTAAGCCACTCACGGGAATAAAAGTTGCTGTACATTATGGTTGCCATTTTTTAAAGCCGAGTAAGGTGCGAGGACAGGGATCTTCAGAGCGCCCGCGGGTTCTGGACGATTTTTTAGATGCCATTGGAGCCGAATCCGTTATGTATAGAGATCGGAATATGTGCTGTGGAGCAGGTGGTGGAGTTCGGGCTTATGTAAAGGATGTTGCCTTAGATTTCACATCCGAGAAAGTGGAAAACATGATGGCTGCGGGTGCGGATATCATTACAACTCCATGCGCTTTTTGTCAATTTCAATTTGATGTTGGACAACAAGAACTCAATAAGGCGCATGAAACAAATTATAACCTGCCAATTATTTTTTACACTCAGCTCCTCGCGATTGCATTGGGTGTTTCCCCCTTAGAAATGGGACTGGAAACGCATAATACCCAGGTCCAGACCTTCTTAGATAAACTTTAAAGCATTTTTTGCTGCTTTTCTTTCTTTTTTTTCTTTGATTTGAAGTGTTTTGATTTTATTTTAAAATAGAGATTAGGTTTCTTTGATAAATTTACCTTTAGTATCTATTTCTTCCTTCCGAATTCTGGTGGATGATATTGGCGTTCCATCTTTAGCAGTTATTAATTTTATTGTGAAAATGGATAATGGTTTCATCCCCCTCTCGAGCCGAATTTGGTTTATTTTTTCGGCCCCCTCAATAGTATCTTCACTTACAACGATCCCCTCTTGTTCTTTTAGAGTGATTGCGACACCGAAAGGATCCTCTAATGGAATGATTTCGTAACGCCCCGCATACCCCTCACTATTTAAAAATTCTTCAAGTGCTTGCTTCCTTTCCGCATACGATTGGATTTTTTCTTTTGCTTCCTTCCGTTGGTGCATGGCTTCGTTAGTCAAGGCGACAAGGACTTTCGCTCCTACTTCAAAGGCTTTTCTCAAAAGAACTTTATGGCCATCATGGATAGGTCCGAAGGTTCCCGCAACTCCCACAAGTTGTAACATAAAATCCCCCTAGAAAGAAAAAGATTGAAAAAGAATCAGGTTTCTGATTCATTAATTCTCAATAAATTTGGGTTTTGGAGGTTCCGTATCTTTTTTTGAATCTTCGTCCCCGGTTTCTGCGCTGTCGGTCTTTTCTTTGGGAGGATTTCGTTCCACCTCAAAAATAGCGGCAATGTGAAGGGTGCTATTACACTTTTCACATTTTTCATCGAGCTCTTTGTAAACAAAATCGCCCCGTGCAAATTTCCGCCCTTCTGTGAATTTACAGTCAGGTGCATTTGTACATCGTACAAGAGAGATAGTGTCGAATTCCGGTTTGATAAGACCTTGTTGAGCAATCGCCAGTATTGGAACACCCGCAAAGAGGAGCATGAGTCCGACTAAGAGCATATAAACTGGATCCAATGGAATAAAACTTCCACCATAGAAAAATGAAGAAATTCCGAACATAGTGAGAATCATTCCGGCACCCATTAAAAGATATGCGATAATTTTCATAATTTTAGAAGAAGTAGTATATTTTTGTTCAGACATGATTTTTTCCTCCTTAATCACCTACTCCGCAACAATTGCCAATCCCTGCAATAATAATGTTATCACCCTCAGAAGTACGAGTTTTAATTGCAGATTTTAAAATTTTTAACGCTTTTGGAACACTATTAATAAGATCTTTGGTCATCGCACCCAAGGCATCCCCTTGGCTTTCCTCAATGACTAAACCATCCATGGGAAGATTGTATTTAACTCCAGCGGACTCTTCGATTTTATACTTTTCAACGCCAGGACCACCAATAACCGAGCCAACACCCTCAATTACAGTGCCCGTCTTTTCACCTTCGAGTTTTAACCCAGCATCAATCATAATTAATCGTGCAATTTTCCCGTTCTTTTCCTCAATTAATTTCTTTATTGCTTCACCGGGTTTTCCAACGCGAGATCCGGCCCCAGTTGCACGGATAATAAAGGCGTTTCGCCCCTCAATATCCATCTCAAATAGTGTTATATCCTGAGTATAGCCCTTTGTTATTTTCGGCGGCGATTTTTTGTTATATTCGCGGACTAGGGCAGAGGTGATCATGGGACCGATGCCATCTCCAATAGGTTTTCCTTTACTAAAAGCTTTTAATGCTTTAAAGAGAGCTTTGGCAATTTCCATGATTAGAGGTAGCTGCATTTGAACTTGCATCAGTATTACGAGACTCTTTGTTTTCTTCCCGAGTATTAGATAATGGCGAATGATTTTATAGACCATATTAACAGAAGAAGCGGCTTCTACTGTACCTTCGATATTAGATGCGTCATCTGGTGATGCGGCAGGAGCGATTTGTTGCACATGCCATTCCCATCTGTTTTTACGAATATTAAGAATGTGTTCAAGACGATTAATTATGCCCGCAGGGTCGAGAGAAACAGGCATTACCGTAAAGAAGTCCATTAAAGAATTTAAGGTTGGACGGGGATCACCCTTCGGTTTTCCTATCTCATTTACCATTTTTGTAAGAATGTCCTTCCCTTCATTATTCATCCGCTCTAATTCGAATAAGGCACGTTCTATCTGTTTCTGCATCATCCATGCCTGCATGCGTTGATTATAGAAAAAGATTACGAAGAAAAATCCAAGAAAAATAAGCTGAAATATCCAAGACCATTCATTACCCTGCATCGTTCATTTCACACCGAATAAATTGAATTTTTTAATTGGAAAGCATTTCGCTTCAAATGATTAGCCATTTAGAAAGCTTAAAGTTCCAATTCCTAGTTGTCTGCTTTAGTTATTCTAGGTTATTGGAATAAACTTAACTTTCTATTAAAAAATTGTGGCACTTTTCTTTACTTACGCGTCACACTAGAGATTGAAAAAGGGACAGTATTTAAACTTCACCGTAAAGTGGTCAATTTTTTGAGTAATTGTGCAGACGCCTCATGAAGATGAATTTTATTTTGTAATGCTATTTCCCTATAATCCATCACATATCGTTCAACCTTCCCATTAGTTATAAAAAGTTATAAATTTCTCTAAAAATCTATAAATTCCTATGCCAATGCTTCATCTACCCGCATGCGAGTAGACCCGCCCTAAGGTTATCAGGCGGTACGCCCGTCGCCGGGTTCAAGCCATCCAGCGCGGTGGTGAAGGTTCCCAAGGGCTGCCTCTTGAAGTTGGTCGCTGGGTCTGGAGACTTGAAGGGAGTTACCCCGTGCTACTCAAAAAGTGCCTGAATTCTTACTCCATTCCTAGGAGGGACTGCTCGTGTTCAAACGGGGCTTTAGAACGTCCCCGACTTGTGCGAGCAACCACTACGAATGGGGGGATGAGAGTCCTGAAATTCAAATGCTCTTTGAGGTGATAGCCACACCGTAAGAACGGGTGTGATCACTTAATATGAGGACGCCCTTCCTTTTAAACCCTTCGGATTCATTTGCGCATTTCTCGTGTTTGCGCATTTTCTTTAGGAGATTTTTATAACTTTTTATACATTTTATAACAATTTGAGTATCAGTTCAAACGGTACTGGATTTTCACCTTTACAAAACTTTTTTAAAATGAGGTGTCCTCTTTTGTATAGGATTAGATTTGCGTTGAGATTCACGCCGAATCAAGCTCTGAAACGATTCAGTTGGTACTATAGTGCGAGAGCCTATGGGAAGGCTGAGAAGCTGAACTTCGGTTCGGTCATAGCTCAGAGGTTATACCCGTTCTCATTCCGAACACGGCAGAGTGGGTCTCATGCCACCAAATCTATTCCACTTTTCCTCTATATCCTTTTCAGTCACCTATTAAAAGTATGTAGAGGACTTTATTAATAAGCATTGGATAAAACTCTATATAAACAGGACTAATTATGGGGCTGTAATGTAGCCAGGTATCATGCTGGGCTCCAGAAGGAACCTAAAATTAGGGTCTGCTGACGGAAGGATGACGAACTTTTGGAGCGGATCCTGGTGAGACCCAGAGAAACGACACAGCGCGTGCGTTTCCGGTAGTATTCGCCGGTTCAAGTCCGGCCAGCCCCATATTATAATACTGGGCGGGTAGTCTAGTCTGGCTATGATTCCAGGTTTGGGACCTGGAGGTCGTGGGTTCGAATGACTCCCATCGGACGGTAGGAGCCCGATACTCCCATCCCGCCCATATTAATCTCACCAATGGAGTGAAAGGTTGAGTGAATGAATCCTCCAGAAACCGAAGAACCACAAGTAATGACGGATAATCAGAAAATTTCTATATTAGCAAACCTGGAATTAGCCGTTCAGAGCGAAAAGTTTCATGCGATCTATCTTTTAGCTGAAGATGCAACCATTGTCCAAAGGGAAGAGCCTCCCAGCCCTACCATCGATTTGGATTCATTGCGATCGACACTCATGAATGCTCTTAAAGTCGCACCCCACCTTGCTGAATTTATGGCACACTACCAAGATCAACGAATAGTGGTCCGTCCACTTAAAATGGCACTCAAGGGAGGACCTGCGAGCATTCCAGGCATTTCATTAATCGCCCTTATCCTACCGCTCACGAAAGCTTACAAGAAGGATGTTAATGAGTTCATCCGGAATCTCCTCACCCCATTTATTAAAAAGAAGGAAAAACCGAAAGGTAAAAAGAATGGGTTGGATGGAGAAGTAAAAAAGCGGCTTGCTCAAAAGGTTTTAAACGATTTAGATAAAATTTAGTTTGATTATTTTTACGAATTTTTAAAAAGAAGAGCCCCCGGCGCGAATTGAACGCGCGACCAACAGATTACAAGTCTGTCGCTCTACCGACTGCCCAAATCTGTCGCTCTAGACAGATTTTCTGAGCTACGGAGGCTTAGAGATAGGAATTTTAAGTACTTACATTATTTAAAAATATTTAATCTTTATTGAGCTAGTAGAAAAACAATAAAAAGTATTGTGTCTATTGAATATATACAATCTTCGTTAAGAAGATTCGTTGAGACGCAACACCGCCGGGGTAGCTCAGCCTGGTTAAAATTGTAACCATGATGGTGGAATGGTCACAGCGCTGGACTCATAAGGTATGAACATCTCGTTCATCATACGGCCTGTGAAATCCAGAGATCGTGGGATCAAAAAATGCCTCCTAGTAAGGTGTTGGATACGCCCACCCCCGGCATTCCTTTCTCAGGTCCCTGAGAACAGAGCGATCCGGCGGTTACTTCTGTGCAGGGGTAGCCAAGCCTGGTAAACGGAAACTGGTGCTAGGGTCAGTTTATCAGCCAAACGGCGCTGGACTTAAGATCCAGTCTCGAAGGAGATTGAAACGATGAGTCGTTTGGACCTGTTTCCGTGGGTTCAAAATCGCATTTGGCTTCAAGTGCAATGAATCGCCCACCCCCTGCATTCTTTACCCTTTATCTTCTTTATGCCTTTCCTAAACAACGCTCGCTTCGTTTTAAGGTAATCAAATTTTCAAAGTGGATAATGTTTAAAAGAAGCGATCGAAATCTAATCTTAAAGAATTAATCAAAGCAGATTAATGACACTTATCATATTTCATAAAATCAATCATTAAATTGGTCATCAAATTAATTATTTAACTCATTTCATCCTTATTAACAAAAAAAAGAAGAAAAATTATTACCTACTTGAGTAAGAGCTTGAATGGGAATAATTAGGACGAAGTTAGTAAAGTAGTTAGGCATGTAATTGTAATTGATCCGCTCTTTTTGATTGATTTTCGAAATGAAACAACATATTCGAAAAGGTTATGATTATATGGCACATGGAATTAGTACAACCAAATATATTATTCATGGAAAAATTGAAGTAGATGGAATCGTCGAAAAACCAGATGTGGTAGGCGCCATATTTGGTCAGACGGAGGGCTTACTGGGCGAGGAATTAGATCTTCGCGAATTACAAAAAACTGGGCGAATTGGACGAATTCAGGTTACTATAGAGTCAGAAGGTGGCAAATCCTTCGGGAAAATTCTTATTCCGTCAAGTTTGAATCGGGTAGAAACCTCCATTTTAGCCTCCGCATTGGAAACAGTTGATCGGGTGGGTCCTTGTACCGCCACTATTCTCTTAGAGAGTATTGAGGATGTGCGAGAATCCAAGCGAAGGCAAATTATAAACCGTGCGGCGATGCTATTGAAGCATTGGGAGGAAGATGTAATACCAGAAAGTCAAGAAATAACTAATGAAGTTCTACAATCAGCTAAAGTAGGGGAAATTACAAAATATGGCCCAGAAAATCTCCCAGCAGGTCCCGATTTAGAAGGATCTAACAGCATTGTAATTGTCGAAGGGCGTGCAGATATTCTGAATTTGCTAAAGGTTGGAGTTGGAAATACAATTGCGGTTGAAGGAACAAATATCCCTAAAAGTATCGTGGAGCTTTCAAAGAAAAGAGAATGTACCGCGTTTTTAGATGGAGATCGTGGTGGTGACTTGATCTTAAAAGAATTGATGCAAGTTGCGGAAATAAAATTCGTCCTAAGGGCCCCTGCAGGCAAAGAAGTGGAAGATTTAACAAGAAAAGAAATTGTTAAAATCATGCGAAATAAAATACCGATTAGTAAGATATATCTTGAATCGGATAAAAAGAAGGGGAAAAATAAGAAAACTAAGAAGTCGAAAAAATTTCCGCAGAGTCAACAAAGGTCCAAGAAAAGTAAGAAACCCACTATTGATTTGCCGCCCGTATTAGCGCAGGGTATTGTCAAGTTAAAGGAAACTTTACAAGCAAATATATATGATCAAGAAAATAATTTAATAGAAACAATAGGCGTTCGGGGATTAACAGATAAATTACCAAGCTATGAAAAAGACATCTCGGCGATCGTGTTCGATGGCGTCATTACTCAAAGATTAATTGATATCGCCGCAGAGAGGAATATTCGGTATATTGTAGGAGCTCGAAAGAGTAATCTAACTAAGGTCCCGACAGACATAAAAATAGTCACTTTCGATCAAGTAGATATATCAAATCAGAACAAAAATAAATAGGTGACTCATCCATGTACCTACTTCCAGTTCCGACCTGTTATTCCCAGAAAGAAATATTTAAATCTAGATTTGTAAATATTGATTTAATCTCAGAAATTCATAATTATGGCTTCGTTAGCCGTTGTTATTGCTAGGAGATTCATATATGACTGAGGAAAAAGAGGATACACTCTTAATTGCAAGAGACCAATACTTGGCTGCGGGAATTCATATTGGAACTCAGATTAAAACGCAAGATATGATACCATTTATCTACCGAATCACGCGAGCTGGACTTTATGTTATAGATATAAGACAAACTGACGAACGAATGCGAATCGCAGCTAAATTTATCTCACGGTTTGACCCAGAAAGAATGGTAGTAGTCTCAGCGCGGCGTTATGGGCACAATCCTATCCAACAATTTGCCCATATTGTTGGCGGTCACGCCATCCCAGGGCGATTTGTTCCCGGCACACTCACCAATCCAAATGCGCGAAGCTTTCTTGAGTGTGATTTACTGGTAATTGCTGATCCCAGAGCGGACAAACAAGCCCTCAGAGAGGCAAAAATTGCCAAAATTCCGGTTGTCAGTTTCTGTGATACAGATAATAATTTAGGTAGTATTGATTTATGTGTTCCCGCGAATAACCGGGGGAGAAAAGCGCTTGCCTTAATTTTCTGGTTACTTACACGTCAGGTGCTCCTTGAAAAGGGCGAAATCGGTAGAGTTGAGGATTTTGACGTGGATGTAAATAGATACCAGTCAAGAGGGTTAATCTCCTATGAGCCAACAGGTGATCGTCAGAAAATCCTATCACAACTCAAAGAAGTGGTTAGCGAAGAAGAACAAGAGAAACCTAAGGATGAAATTACGACGGAACCTGAGAAAGTCACTGAGGAAAAACCTGAGGAAAAAGTAGAAGAAAAACCAGCTGAAGAACCTGTAGAGAAGGTTGAAGTAGAGATCCCCGAGACTAAAGCACCGGTGGAAGAAAAGCCTGCCGAAGAGATTTTAGACAAAAAAGCTCCCGAGGTGCCAGCAGGAGACGTCGTTAAGCCCGAAGACCTCATTGATGGTCCGTTACCTGAGCCAAAGCCAAAAAAAGCAGCAAAGAAAAAAGCGAAAAAAAAGCCTAAAAAAGAAGAGAAGGAAAAAAAGGCTAAAAAAGAAGAGAAGGAAAAAAAGGCTAAAAAAGAAGAGAAGGAAAAAAAGGCTAAAAAAGAAGAGAAGGAAAAAAAGGCTAAAAAAGAAGAAAAGGAAAAAAAAGATAAGAAAAAAAAGGGGAAAAAAGCTAAAAGTGAGGAGGATACTAAGCCAAAGGATGAATAAAAAGAGAAAAAACAAAAACCTGATTCATATTCAAAGACTCAGGAATACTACACTTCTCTTTTAACTAGAATTAATCTCAAACTACTAATTTTCCAGTTGTATATCGCTCTCAGAATATTTACCACTATACCTAGATATTCGCTGCTATTTTATCATTCCGTGTCAATTACCATATTCAAAGACTGTGAGGCATTTTTGTGATATGGGACGATAAAATTCTGGATGAGCTTGACCAGGACGAATTAGAGTTGCTTTGTAATCCCCTCAATCTCTTCAATCGCGAGGACGATGAAACGTTTTATTTCTTTATTATAATAGAATAAGTAAGATCACAAAAATTTTAATATGATTATGTCCTATTTTTTCCTGCGGGTTCGATGTTTTTTTCCCTTTACGAGGGCAGCTTGAGATTCCGATGACAGTATGCGCAAGCAAAGGGAATACAATTGTTTCTTCGGAAACACCCCCTTACCGTAAAACCATGACGATGGGCTCTTTTACGAGAAACATTTAGATGTGTCATCTATCGATGAGTAGGAGTCAACCCCCATGGTGACAGGTGAGATTGATGTTGGGTATTACCCGTCATGAGAGAATCTAGCTGAGGGTCTAAGGAGCATTCCCACCGAAGAGGCTAGGAGTTAGTGCGCGGGGCACACCAGCATCTCTTTTTTTATTATTAAAAGGACTTTTATATTTAAAGCATTTTGCTTCTCACTTAAATCTAAAATAAATTCTCCGACATGACTTGCGTCCACAAGGGGAGTTGTCAAGGTTGTTCTCTATAAGTCGGGTTATCCCAAACAATTTGGACATGCAATAATTTCTTCTGACGAATTTAGTGATAAGTTACACACCGTGCAATTCCCACCAGCTATTTTTTCTTAGTACCCAAAAAAAAAGTGAAGGATTGTTACATCCCTTTGCTGGGTTTCTTTGGAGTGGGGGGTGCTGATTTCAGGGGCAGGGTTGCTACTGGACGAGAGCGAATTAGCAAACCAAATACCACTAGCGCTGCTGCGATCGCGATGCCGGCAATGATGATTGAGATAGGTAGCCAGTCGAGTGGCTCTTGGATTACCTTTCCAGGGTAATCATTAACATCTAACGGGTTTGTTCCAGCTAGTACTTCCGCGCCGTCGGAATGACCATCACCATCGGTATCACTGATTGTAGCATTGGTGAAATAAACTGCCACCTCACTCCAATCTAAGAGTCCATCGCCATCTGTATCATTTGATAGGGGATTAATGCCATAAGTTACCTCGAATTCATCGTTGAGGTTGTCCCAGTCCGTATCTGGAACGCAAGGGTCTGTATTATATCCGAGTTCATCAGGATCCGATAAACCATCACCATCCGTATCAACTAAGTTCGGGTCCGTTTGATAGAGTATCGTCTCATTTCCGTCCGATAGTCCATCACCATCTGTGTCATTGAGGGTAGCATTGGTGAAATATATAGTCACCTCGTTCCAATCTAAGAGCCCATCTGCATCCGTGTCATTTACGAACGGATTTGTTCCATAATTTAACTCGAAACCATCATTGAGGTTGTCCATGTCAGTATCTGCTGAGAAGGGATTCAACCCCAGAGAGAATTCATTTCCATTGGAAACCCCGTCTCCGTCCAAATCGGAGTTCAGATCAATGATATTTTCGACCCACCAATTGGTGTTTCCCGAGTCATTTATTTGGGAAGGTGGAATACCAAAATAATTATCTATTATAACGTTACGATAGAAAGAATTGAACTCAGATTCGACCGAAATACCGAAATTACCATTGGAGTGAAGCCAGTTATATGCTGCTTCATTACTTTCACTCCCCCCACTCAAATATAATCCATATTGTGTGTTATTATTGGCCATGTTGCTCGTCAAAATATTCCAATTGCCATTCTGAAAATGAAATCCATCAATACTATTATCATTAGCGCTGTTGTTCGTCATTGTATTATTATATGAATTGCTTAAATAAACACCGTGCTCTCCATTACCATTTGCAGTATTATTAGTTAGCGTATTATTGTATGAATTGCTTAAATAAACACCCTGATTTGGATTATTAGTAGCAGTAGTATTAATAATCTTACCGTTTTTTACGTTCACAAGATAAATGCCTGAATAGCCTCCATCTGCATTAATGAATTTAGAATTTCGGAGGATGAAATGGGCATCGACATTTTGAATAGTACATCCATGTAAGCCTGCATAAGTTCCATCTTTAGTCTGATTTTCGATAATATAAGGATTAGCCGCCGTTCCATTCCCTTGGTTCGTATACAGGTCAAAATCCGCGTTTTGTGTTATAACTATAAGCGTTTTTGGTCCAACTTGGAGGTCATTATTTGCGATAACAGAGAAATCAGTAACATAACCAGTGTTCCAAATGTTTCGTTTATTATTGCAAAGAATATTCCATGTAATGTTGGTGTAGGCTGCCCAATATATCAGAATCCCACGAGCGTTATTTTTCATCGTGTTTCTGTAAATTACGTTAGATTGACTAATATGCCAAGAGGGCCATATTTGAATTCCAGCTATTGTATTGTCATTTGCGGTATTCCCTATGAATGTATTAGATTCGCAGTCATCTACTAATCTGAAGCCATAAGCCTTATTGCCATTAGCAGTATTATTCACAAAATTATTGGAAAGGACATGCTCATCTAAAAAAAATCCAGAATTATCGTTTTCATTGGCAGTGTTATTGGTTAGGGTATTCCAATCAGAATTATCAAATAATACAAAGCCATTCTGGGTATTATTATTGGCAGTGTTGCTCGTCAGCGTATTATCGTCTGAATTGCGTAAATATATTCCATTCTGGGTATTATTAGCAGTGTTGCTCGTCAGAATATTATCTTCTGAATAGCGCATATATATTCCATTCTGGGTGTTATTATTGGCTATGTTGCCGGTCAAATTATTCCAATCGCCATTTTGAAAATGAAATCCATCCATACTATTATCATTAGCAGTATTGTTCGTCATTGTATTATTGTGTGAATTGATTAGATAAACGCCATGATCGTTATTACTATTGGCCGTGTTATTTTTCAGTATATTATTGGCTGATTCATTTAAATAAATTCCAAATTCATTATTTTTAAGGATAATATTGAATGATAAATTGTTCTGGTCGCAGTTCGTGTCAAGAAAAATTCCAGTCCAATTATTTTCCATGAGGGTGTTATGGGTCAGTATATTATTACTGCAATTGTTCCATAACCGAATTCCATATCTTTGATTTTTAGAGAGATTATTATAGGATAAGGTGTTGTTATCGCATTTGTCTAGTAAAATAATGCCAGAATGTTCATTGTCAGTGGCGGTGTTGTTGGACAGCGTATTATTATCGCATTCTGATGAAATCATAATTCCAGTTTGATTATTATTATTGGCGGTGTTGAAAGTCAGCGTGTTATTCCTGCAAGAGAACAATAATCGTATTCCCATTTTTGTATTATTTGTGGCGATATTCTTCGTCAACGTATTATTCTCGCAATAATTTTGCAGTACAATTCCAAATTCTCCATTGTCATTTGCGGTGTTGTTCATCAGCGTGTTCCCATCGGAAAAATCACGTAACATAATTCCATTTCCGCCATTATCCGCGACGGTATTGTTATAAAGATTTCCATTCGTAACATTCTCAAGAAGAACCGCAGCATTTCCGGGATCTGTTCCGGTCACCGTACAGTTGCGGAGAATGAAAGGTGCACTGGTATTATTAATCAAAATGCCTGAGACCCCCAACCCGCTGGCATCGATCCCATAATTCTCGATGATAAAGGGGTTGGTGATAGAGCCATTCCCTTGGTTCGAAAAAAATTCGAAGTCCGCATTGCTGTTAATCGTCATCATATAATAATTGTTACTAATTGTATTGCCCGCGCATGATACTTCAACAATGGTCTGTCCATTGCTCAGCAAGGTGTTCCATCGTATTACGTTATTATCAGAACTTACTAATCTAATTCCATCACCGTCGTTCTTTACGATCGTGTTCTTCTCAATCTCACTTAGATCGGTGTAATCAAAATAAATGCCGTGCCCATGATTAGCTTTGACGAGATTGGCAGTAACATTATTCTGTTGGTTATGATTCGCGCTGAGTCGCTGTGCAAATATCCCATGTCGCGTGTTGTTTTGGAACGTATTGCCGTAGATCGTATTCCAATCGGAGAGGTCATACAGGTACAGACCATCCTCACCATTGTTATTGGCAGTATTACCCATCACATCGCAATTATCCGAATTCCTTAGGTGGATCCCATCCCCTCCATTATTATTAACAGTATTCCCAATAAGAACATTAAGGTTTGACCATCCCACAAGGATTCCCCGACCCGTATTCGCGTTTACCGTATTGTTGATCATAGTATGGTTTCCTGTACCCCAAAAGTAAATTCCAGTCCCTCCATTCTCTTCTATGGTGTTCAAGGTGATATTGTTATTGTTCCCGTAGGATACTCGAATTCCTAAATTACCATTCCACTTTAGAGTACAGTTGTAAATCACCCCATCATCTACATAATCCAGATATATTCCATTATAGGTCGCATCTGTATTGGTGATGGTGCAATTGCGGAGGATGAAATGCGAGGTTGTACGGTTGATATAAATCCCATGCGCTCCGAACCCGCTGGCATTGATCACATAATTCTCGAGGATCCAGGGGGAATTCGCTGACCCATTCCCCCCCGAGTCATAGAGATCAAACGCTGAGTTATTTAAAATGGCAATCGGGACATCCGCCCTAATCTTGAGTTCTCCATCTACTTTTGCTACTTTTGAAGAATAATTTTCTTGACCGGGATGCCAAACCATCATCAGAATAAATGACAAAATAAAAAGTATTGTGATTAATTTAGAAG
>JAEOSY010000649.1 GCA_016840125.1 Candidatus Helarchaeota archaeon
GAAACACTTCGATGTCAATTTCGCCCCTTTCAAAAATAATTTTCAAACTCTCCAGTGATAGATTCACAAAATAAATTTTTTCATTTACTACTGTTTCGAAATCCCTTGATTGCTTCTTTACTTTTCCTATGACGGGAGATGGTACGGTCTTCTTTTTACGATAAAACGTCCCTTTTCTTATGGTTCCTATTGCTTGGTTGTTCTGTATCAATTTAGTGAGAATGTGTTGGGCTTTTTGCTCATCCATGTTGGTCAGAATCGCTAATACTGCAATTGGAATTGTATCACGCTTCGAAAAATCAATATAATTTTTGATTGATTTTTTCATCATTCTTCTCCTTGTCACGCGGTACGTCGCTCCTGCAGTAATAGCTCCTATCATTATTCCCATTAAAGCGATTACTATGGGGCTCATCACTGGATTTGTTGAATCTTGAGCTGAAATTGTCACTGTGACATTTTTACAGTCGGAATTAGAACTATTTCCTCTAATGTTGCTGGCAATAATCACATAATGGTAATTACCATTATCTAATATCACATCTGTATAGCTGGTTGATGTAACCCATGCGAAGGGAGACCTCCCGACGACTGAAGTGATGGGTGAGGTATCTCTAAAAACGAAATAGCTCGTCGCTCCCACCACCAAGTTCCAATTTAACTCAATGATTCCATCAAGATCAGGATTAGGTGAGATTGGATTTAATATTGGCGCACTTGGTACATCGTTCGGTGAAGGCGTATTGAACAGATAAATGTTGTTATCGTGACACCCCGCTACAATACGACTACCATCAGCTGAAATTGAAACTGATTGTACCGGATAGTTAATTTTATAACTTGCATATGGTGTAGATCTTGTTTGCTCAAAAAGATTTATGAAGCCATAACCATCTCCGCTGACTAAATAATTTCCATTCGAGGAAATTGAGATTGAATTGATGTAACTCCCTCCTACTACATGATACTCTCTTATAGGCGTGGAATTAGACTTATGAAAAAGATAGACCTTACCATTATTACAGCCTACACCGATAAAACTACCATCAGAAGAGATATCTAAAGTATTTCTCCGAAAACTAGCACTCAAGGAATAAGACCACAGCGGAGTTGAACTTGATCTGTGAAATAAATAAACGACTCTATCACATGTTGCAGTGATGTATTCGCCGTCAGACGAAATAGCAACTTCCGTTACTGAACCTGAAAGGGTATAGCTCCATATTGGTGTAGAGCTTGATTTATTAAATAAAATAATTTGGCCGTCATTACTTCCAAGTTGGTCAGTTCCCGCAACGAAATAATTTCCATCTGCCGAAATCGCGACTGTACCTATTGTACCACTCCCTGGCATATAGTTCAATAAAGGTGTGGAACTTGATCTATGAAATAAATAAACTCTCCACATCCCCCCCTCTCCACCTGCTACGATGTAATTCCCATCCGCTGAGATTGCCGTAGCCCACACCACATATCCTGTAGTGTAACTCCATAATGGTGTTGAATTAGATTGCTGGAAGAGATATAGATTATGATCAGCTCCTCCAACCGCCATGTAGCTACCATTAGCTGATATCGATATAGATTCTATTCTATCACCAGTTGTATAGCTCCATAACGGTACTGAGCTTGAATTTTCAAAGAAGTATACATCATTGTCTGAATTATAATCTCCCGCTCCAATGTACTTGCCATTAGCAGAAATTGCTACGGTCCCTGGATAAGCTGGAAAAGTGTTAATGGTTCGGTACCATATTGTTTCTAATTGATTTGTTACAGTAGTACCTCGACAGTTGGAAAAATAGCTATTTCCTGTCGGATTATTGGCAACAATTACATAGTAATAAGTGTCAAGATTACATACTAAATCGGTATAGGTGGCTGATGGGACTCGCGCGAGGTGAGGTATCCCGGTTATTGAGGTGATTGGTGAAGTATCCCTATAGACGAAGTAGCTTGTCGCTCCCACCACCACGCTCCAACTTAACTCAATGATGCCATCAAAATCAGGATTTTGGATGGGGGCAAGCACGGGAGGATTAAGAGGCATAATGATTACTGTCACGTCTTCACAATTGGAAATAGAGCTATTTCCTCCAAGGTTGCTGGCAACGATCACATAGTGGTAGGTATTATTACCTAATATCCCATCTGTATAGTCGTTGAAGGGGAACTTTGCGACGAGCTCTGTAACTGGTGTCATGCCATCCGTGGAGGAAATGGGGGAAGTAGCCCTATAGATGAAGTAGCTTGTTGCGTCCACTACCGGACTCCAGCTCAACTCAATGCTTCCATCTAGATCAGGATTTGGTAGGATGGGGGCAAGCACGGGAGGGTTCTGGGGTGGAATAATTACTGATACATTTTCACAATTGGAAATAGAGCTATTTCCTCCAAGGTTGCTGGCAACAATCACATAATAGTAAGTACCAGTCCCTACGCCGTCTGTATAATTGTTTAGAGGGACTGTGGCGATCGGTATCATGCCATCCACGGAGGAAATGGGGGAAGTAGCCCTATAGACGAAGTAGCTTGTCGCTACCCCTACCGCGCTCCAGCTCAACTCAATAACGCCATCAAAATCAGGATTCGGTGAGAGGGGATCTAGCAGGGGGGATACTGGTAGTAGCACTTCCATGGTAACATTTTCACAATTGGAAATGGAGCTATTTCCCACGTAATTTCCCGCAATGACTACATAATAATAGGTCCCATTTATTATAACTATGTCTCGAAAAGTATTAATCGCGACTGTGGCAATTGGAATCATTCCACTTATGGAGGTAATATATGACACCTCCCGAAAGAGGTAATATGTAGTCGCATTCTCTACAGCACTCCAATTTAATGTAATATTTCCCTCATTATTTGGATTCGGCAAGATAGGATTTAATATGGGCGATGCCGGCAGTAGCACCTCTACTGTTACATTTTCACAACTGGAGCTAGAACTATTTCCGATACCATGTCCCGCTATTACCACGTAATAGTAGGTGTCATTTATGGTAATTATATCCTGATAATGACTAGTGGCGACTGCGGCAATTGGAGTCATTCCACTTATGGAGGTAATATACGACGTGTTCCGAAAGATGTAATATGTTATAGCATCACCTACCGTGCTCCAATTTAACTGAATTATTCCATCAGTATTTGGATTCGGTGAAATGGGATCTAGCAGGGGTGAATCTGGGATAGGTCTTTGAGGCGTCGAATACTTTTTGTAGAAGATATCCTTATCATTACCAGATCCATTAATATCGCACCAAGCTAAGTGGACGTAGCCCGCGTCATCTGCCGTGATTGTTGGAATGGACGAATTGAACGTGCTCTCAAGAGAAATCACTTCAGTAATTGTCCATGTGCCTGTGCTAGCATTCCATCGCTTATAAAAGACATCTGCATCAGTTCCTGATCCATTGTAATCCGTCCAGTCTTCCCATGCCACATGCACATTTCCTTCCCAATCTACTGCAATGGTTGGGTAAGCTATTTTGGAAACATTATCTGTGCTTTCAGTGGAAATATTTTCAGTACCCATCCATGTGTTATTTAAACTACTCCGGCGATTATACTTGATTGAATAATGTTCCCCTTCAAGAGTCACATGAGTTTCAAAGCTGTGCCATGCCACGTGAACATTACCTAAATTATCCGCTTTAATAGTAGTATCTTCGGGATGATTACCCGAGACAATTTCCTCATATCCCAACCAAGCGCCCGTGGTGGCGTTCCAACACCGGTAGGCGAGGTGTAGTGGTTCAACCAAGGAATAATGTTGCCACACCACGTGGGCATGCCCATCATAATCCACAGTGATGGATGGAAAGTAATTAGACCATGATATTGGAGTAATAGACTGAATGATATTCCATGTGCCAGTAGTGGCATTCCAGCGATTATAATAAATTTGTTTATTGTTACTTGGATTTCCATCCGCCCATACTACGTGACTCTGTCCGATACCATCTACTGCAAGGGCCGGTGACGTTGAATGATATGGACTCGTGGAGATAACTTCCAATTCTTCCCAAGAGGTCGTTGTGATATTTCTACGCTTATAAAAAATGTCCGCATCAGATCCTGCACCATTATAATCAGTATAATCTTGCCAAACAACGTGCACGTTCCGAGCATTATCCACCATAATGGACGGATACAAAGAATTAGCCGTACTCTCAGTCGAGACTACCTCCGCTATAGTCCATGTACCAGTCATGTTGTCCCAGCACTTATAGAAGATATCGGCATCAATCCCCGAACTATTATAATCCGTCCAATCAGACCATGCTATATGCACATTTCCGAGGAAATCCACCGTCACTGCAGGTGTCTCGGAATTTCCCATGCTTTCTGTGGAAATTATCTCAAAGGGAGTCCAAGCTTTGGATTTCACATTCACTTCCTTTAAATTTTCAATATCATGACCATTTAACGAGTTATACTGCCCAATTACATATAAAAACGAAAAAATACTCGAGAAAAGGATTAAAATGAATAATAAATTGGATTTTACACTTCTTATTTTCATATTTTATTCTTCTCCATTTTAACAAATTGGGTTATTCGAGATTCACAGACAACTCTCCTTGTTTTTTCTATAAAAATAGATATAATACAATCTTTTCTCAATATGTTCTTCTTCTTAGTGGCGATTTCGGAGATTTCAGAGTTGCGGAATGTTTAATCAAAACGAATTAAAGTAATGAAGATGAATGAACGCGTAAGTGCGAATACGAAGAGAAATCTTCCCAGAATCGTTCCGTTTATACAAGAACATCCTTCACAAGGACATTGTTAGAAGCTTACAAAAAGTAGAGGGCTTCGTTAAAAGTTTACAAGAACCCTAGTTAGAAGTTTACAATCCTGTTAGGATTAGCTAAATGAACAAGAATCCCAAGACTAACGGAATGATCCATGAGAAAACAGCTTCAAATCTCATGGAGACCTCTTGGTACGCCCCAAGATATTCTTTCTAGATAGTTACGCATGATACTGAATAACAAAGAATTTCAAATAATCTTGTCACCTGAAAAACCGAACTACAAAGTAATCCATTCTTCTTTGATACTTCCATCCTCTAATTTCCTTCAATTTCTATTTTAGATTATTTAGCCAACCAATTCATTATATTTAGAAGAAGTATAAGATGATTAGGATGATATAAACCATAGGGAATACCAGGCTTTTTTTTAAAGTCCTTTTTTTCGTAATAATATCGTAAGCTGATGAATGGTGATGGAGATCCCATTGCTACAACTCTTCCATCTCCTATTTGAGCTTGTATCAAAACAACACAATAACTTGGTATTGTGTTGGTGGTAGTCATACCAATGGTTTGGATATTGTTCACCTCTCGGCAATGAGTTACATTAACTGCATCAACTATTGTTAAATCAGAGAGTCGGCTTGAAAGTGGGTGAGGAAAAAATTTTGTCATCCGCGGCAAGGCTGCTACATTGCAAAAAGAGTTTTTAGCATATAATAGGCGTTTACCAAATTGAAAATTGAACGGAGTTGTTATTCTGTTTAAGATTTGAATTGACACAGATATGCTTTTCTTGTTATATCTTGCGAGTTGCCATTGAGGTACACCTCTCCAAAGTGGAATTCCTCCTACTCTGGGTCCCTTTTCATACCAATAATAACTGGAATTATACCGCTTTACGAATGTAATACCACCCGCCAATAACAATAATCCCCCTCCTCCCATTATATAATCTTTAATCACCTCTATTTCACTATTTGTGAAGTCTATTTGGGGCAGCCCTTCCACTATTATATCATATTCCTCGAGATCAAACTGTGTAACTTTCCCCTTTTTGAAAGTACTTATTTCAAAGCCATTCCCTTTTAACACTCTTTTAAAATCTGAAAAGAAGTTCCATCTATTCCAAAGTGAGAGTCTACTAAGCCGAAAGAGCTCGTTATGATTCTCAAGAATCAAGATTTTCTTTGACTGCAACTCAATTTGTTTAAGCAAGTCTTACTTTTTTAAGTTAAAACATAAAAAATCCTAATTTTTTACTTTCTTCTAGTAAATATTTTTAGCAATCAATTCGTAGATGTATTACTGTCGAAGTGTTAAGCATAAAATCCTCCTCTTTGCAACGGAATAAAAAAAGAAAAAGCCCC
>JAEOSY010000650.1 GCA_016840125.1 Candidatus Helarchaeota archaeon
ATTGATATTTTTCTTTGGATTTATGGGATGAAAATTATTTTCTCAGTCCTCCACCATTCAACGGGAACATTAACAATGATTTGTGATGATTCTGGAAATTTGATTTATAAGAAAGGCTTGTTGCGAGAGTCCATCGTTTTCTCAAAGGGGGAGTTAGAATTCAACCCAATTAAGAAATTCAAACCTCTTCACGTATTAGAATTACCCATTATTATATTTATTTGCTTCCAAGCAATATATGCCACAATTCGGTCTCTTTTCTTAGCGGACGTAGTATTTATTCTTCAAGCAATTCTTTTTACATCTTTACTTGTATTCGCAATGATAACTATAATTTTCCGCCTTGAGAAATTTTTACCAATCGCGAACAAGGGCTTTTATCCCCTTCCGCCCTCCCTTGATTTTTCCAATCAGCAATTGAAAGGAGGAAAACAAAAAGGAAAGAAACCCTTCTTTGAAACGATTGTGATCTTTTCTCAGGTAAAAGGATTCTATTACAGATTGGCACTTTTCTTTGCTATTATACTTACTCCACTTCTAGTTTTTTCATTAAATTATCCAATTCTCATCTAGTAGCAGCAATTGTTAGCGATTTATTCTTTTAATAGTTAAAAATTTAAAAATAGCATTTTATGTGAGGATTGAAGAGCCTATAGCGAAATACTACCTCCTCTATGGCTCTAATCCTCCTCGTCTTTTTTTTTCCATGTTCCCTTTTACAAATCTCGGGAACATTACCTCTTAGAAAAGGGGTTAAGTTCCAATTGTTCCTATGCAAACGTCATTGAATCCGAAGATTCTCTGTGGTTGCTCCTTGAGATATACTCAAGAGCGATTGAACAGAATCCTGAACTCTTTCAATTTTGTCGGTTGAAAGCAATCGTCCATTTATCTGTTGTTTTATAATTTGGGTAAAACCCCTTATAAAGAACTATTTGAGGAATGCGTTTAAATTTTAACCCATGAGTAGTCCATTTTTTTATTAGTTGGTGTTAATTCTTCCCTATGAGTTCCAATGGAAGTTCTGCAGATTTTATGTCCATGAAATATTCCTAGAAGAATAATTTCTTTCCAAAAACTTTTTGAGGCGGTATTTCTTTTCATGATGTAATGTCTCGTGACTTGGATTTCTATAAAATCTTGGATGTTCCAGCAAATGCGTCCTTTGCAGAAATTCGGGGGGCATACCGAAAGCTTGCTCGCCAATACCACCCCGATTTAAATCCAAGAAACCCGCATGCCGAAGAAACTTTTAAACTCATCAATGTGGCCTATCAAGTTCTTAAGGATCCAGAACAGCGGAAAAAGTTTGATTTTCTACGAGCCTACGGAGTCTCATTCCAAAATCCATTTGCCCGTAACCCGACTGAGGTTGAGCTGGAAGAACTTATGAATGTTTATTTAAAAGAGCTTGATAAACTGTTTAGACACTGGATAAAACAAGTACAACAACGAATTGATTCGCTCATTAAGACTCCCTTTCGTTTAATTGATATGGCGGTAAAAGCGATTGGTAGATTACTTCCTAACAATAAATCCGAGTGAATCAACTTTTTTGTTGATGTTTAATAAATTTAAAGATTAAAAGATTCTCTATTTTTTATTTTCCATTCCTTTTATTGAATTATTATCAAAAAACTTATATACAGGAAATTTTACCTCTCGAATTTCGCCAATTGGACATTAAATATTAGAAAAAGAATATATGGTGTGAAAAAAATGGAAAGCTCTTCAAGAAGGTTTAAACGTAAACGTGAGATTGCAGATGATGTAGAAAATGTTCTCGGTCATATTCGCCGAGATCTAGCAGAATTTGAGGCTAATAAAGGTTGTAAGTCGGATAATCCGGTTGAAAAAACCTTTTGTATTATTCGTAGAGATTTAGAAAAGATAAAAACCCAAAACCATTGTAACTTAGATGATCAGATCGAGAATACAATGGAGAAAATTCATCGCGATCTCGTGATAGTAGAAAATACTATTCAAGATGATTGTAAATTAACATTACAGTCTAACAAAAAATCTAAAAATGGAAAAGAGTTGAAAGAAGTTCGTTGTTTTATTCAAAAAATAAGACGATATAAGAACTGTAAAATAAAATCCGAAATGACAGATGATGATATTATTGTTGGGAATTCCAGAATTTCAAAATCATACCTTAAAAGGACCGAAGATTTGATTTATCTAACTGAGTATTTGAAAACTGATGGAACTATTTCAATTATTAAAAGGCTAAGTGGTCCAAAAGGTACTTCATTTAAAGGCGACATTTTGTGGATAAATACGGATCCAGAGGAATGTGATCATCTCAAGAAAATTGTTGGAAAACAATTCCCTGGTCAAGTTATCTTTGACCGTCCAGATGGGTTTGGAATATCTTCCCTTGCTTTGGCGGTAAGTCTTTCAGAAAAATTTGGTATTCCTATAGGGAAAAAGGATGAATTTTGTATTACTCAACCAAATAATAGGGGGGAAGCGAAAAAAATAATTCAAGCAGCAATTGATGCTGAGGGAAATGTTGATATTCAAGGGGGTAATGTTGTTATTGCTAATAAAAGTAAGGAATATTTGAAGAGTTTGGAGAAGTTATTACAAAATAAATTCAAAATAAATGCAGTTAAAGGAAGATTGATAAAAGGTTTTGGGACAACCAATACAATAAGCATTAATAAAAGGGGGGATGTTGAAAAATTAAGTGAAATTGGAACTGTATCTGAGAGAAAACTAAAATTGATTCGAAAAATAGTTGAGGGTTATGAAAATTATGAAAAGAATTCCTCTCAGTATTTAAAAAAAGTCAAAAAAATTCTCTCTAAGCCGCATACAATAGGTGAAATAAGTAACATAACTTCAATTCCATATTTCATCATAAAAAATCGCATCCTGAAAAGGTTAAAACCTAAAGTTGTTGGTAAAAAAAAGACAAAATCTTCAAGAGTGGCAAATATTTATCAAATGTAGATTCTTAACAATTTCATGTAGAAATTTATATATCTCTCTTTTGTTTTTTTCAGTACATTTTACCACTACCTTTTTATGGAGTCAGTGTATGTTTGTTTGTGCACAACTCAATAAAGGGTAGTGCTATTAGCATAATATGATGACTTGGCGTAACCGGGGATTCTCGGAAACACAAGTCGGATGAATTATTGTAATTAAAGCAGCTCAAGAGGCAAGATACTTTTGAGTGAAGGGCATAGCGACCTGCAACAAGATAATTCTAGCCGTAGTCGCATTAGTTTTCAGTACTGCTTTAGAGATTTAACCATCGAGTACAGTAAAAGC
>JAEOSY010000651.1 GCA_016840125.1 Candidatus Helarchaeota archaeon
ATCTTTTTTCAACAAAATCCTGTCTATGCGGTTCTTATCATTGGGATTATCATGGGAGGATACCTATACTTCAAGTCAAAACGTTCGGGTTCTAGTGGTGGTGTTTTTGGTTTTATGAAAGGAGCCCCACAACAGCAAAATAGCAATCTCGATGATGTCATAACTTTGATGATGTTACAACAATTATTCAATAACTCTAATTCTCAGTATTCTGATCAACATAATCTCCAAATGAAAAAGGAAAGTGAAGAAGATCAGATAGATCAAACCAGACGAGAAGTTCTTGAATTATTAGATGAATAACTCATGACATTACAAAGCTTAGTGTTAAGAAGATTTGATGAATTATTTCAGAAGAATTCAATTATATCAATTTCTGGTGAGTCTGGAACAGGAAAAACTTCTTTAGCTTTATATTTAATTACTCACTCGCTAACTAGCAAGAGTGCCAATAATAATAGTTGCTTCTGGATTCAAGCAAGTGAACAGTTTCCTAAAAAAAGACTCATGTCAATGAATAAAGGTAATAATGAGAGGTGTAACTATTTGCTGAATAATATTTATATAGCGCCTAAGCGTATTCTGTCTTCTTATTCGGAACAAACTCACTTTCTTAATAATGTTGCAGATGACAGTTTTTTATTTCCTCCCGATTTAAAATTCATTGTCATTGATAACATCTCTCATCATCTTCGTTTTCAAATCTCAAAAAATAGTGATATGAAACTAAGAACTACAATATTAGATGATTTTTACAACAATAATCTATGTCCTCTTATCTTACGATGTCAAAGGGAAAAAATCACCTTAATTTTAATTCATGAAGTTTCTTTTAATGTCAAATTACAGAAAACTCTTCCATTTTTCAACTCATTGTATAAGAGAATTAAAGGTGTGAATATTTCATTGATTAAGTCACCAATTTCTAACGAAAGAGAAATGCAAATTGAAGTAGGAAAGAAAGTTATATTGTTAAATTTTCAAATGGATAATTATGGGTTTAATTTTTAAACTTTTTATTTGTTTAATTGAATATTACAAAAAAAGATTTAAATAGGCAGTTATATCTTTGATTTTAATAAGATAAAAATTGTTTAATTAATCATAAAATGAAATCCAATCCAAAAATAGTATTTGTGTTAATATTTGTAGGAATTGTTTTCACTCTTTCACCCATAATTAGTAAAAGTTTCAAATTACCTTCGGGGATTAGCAATGAAATTAACTTGGATAAAAAAGATTTGAAAATGTCTGTAGATTCTGGTAGGATTCATATTGATAATAATTGGACCGATGCGAAAGTTATGGGAATTTGCACAGGTTCAGGTACAATATACAATCCTTACATTATTAAAAATTTAATAATAGATGGAGAAGATTCGGGAGCATGTATCCATATTAGAAATTCTGATGTATATTTTAAAATTGAGAAATGTTCTCTATTTAATGCGGGACCTGGTTATTCTGGAATTCTGTTAGTTGATGTTAATAATTCCCAATTAATTAATAATTATTGCTACGACAATGGAATAGGGATTATTGCGGTCAGGAGTGAATATAATGTAATTTCGGGAAACACTGTAGATAATAACAGTGAGGGGGGAATAGAATTATATGCTAGTGATAATAATATTATTTCAGAGAACACGGCAAATGGTGCCTATATTGGGATACATTTAAGATTTAGTCAGTATAACGACATTTTAGGAAATATAGTAAAAGAAAATAGCTATGGGATTTATTTATCCTTTAGTGATAACAACACTATTTCAGAGAATACGGTAAATCACAACAATGAAGATGGGATAACCTTACATACTAGTCATGGTAATGATATATTGGAAAACACATTGAACAACAATGAGAACGGGATATGGTTACGAGAATGTTACGACAACGAAATTTTGGAAAACGCAGTAAATGGAAGTCATTATGGGATATGGTTATTATATTCCGCTCATAATAATAAAATTTGGAGAAATACCATACGTAATAACTTTGCGGGAATAATAATATGGTCTCCATTGTCTCTATTTCCAGCTTACAATAACAGTATATTCTATAATTGCCTTAGTAGTAATACTCACAATGGCTATGATAATGGTACAAAGAATCAATGGGATGATGGAACCATGGGGAATTATTGGAGTAACTATACCGGGTTAGATGAGGATGACGATGGAATTGGTGATGTTCCACATAATATTGATGGTGATGTAGGTGCTCAAGACAACTTTCCATTAATGAAATGTCCAATCATTACAGAAAAAGGAGTAACAACAATTCCTGGATATGAGTTATTCTTTCTATTCGGTATTCTATCCACTTTAGCATTCATTTTAAGCAAAAAGCTTAGGAAACCATAATTTATATTAACTTTTTTAAGTTTATCTTTTTCTCTATAAAGCTCCATCAACTTCTCATTTTTTCTTTATATAGATTGGCTGTAATTAGAATACAATTACTAGAAAAATGGGTGATGTAAAAAAAATATGGCAGATTTAAGTCAAATTAAAGGAATCAACGCCCGTCAAATTAAATTGCTTCAAGATAATGGAATTAGTACTGCGGAAGCCCTTGCGATGAGTCCTGGTTCTACAGTCGCCGATATTGATGGTTTAGGTGACAAAACCGCAAAAAAACTGATCTGGAATGCCCGGAATGCCTTAGGTATGACTGATTTTGTGCAAGCAAAAGATATTGATGAGAATGTAGAGTTCATAACCACTGGTTCTTCAGAGCTTAACTCCATTTTGGGGGGTGGATTCCAAACTGGTAAATTAACTGAAATATATGGGCCTTTCAAATCCGGAAAGACGGCATTAGCTCACACAATTTCAGTTACAAGTCAACTCCCTGAAAAAAAAGGGGGATTAAATACATCTGTCGCGTATATTGATACAGAAAACACATTCTCAAAAGAAAAAATCAAGCGAATTGCAAAAAGGTTCGGTTTAAATCCAAATGAGACCCTTTCTCGAATTTTCCATGCAAGAATTTACTCCTCCGACCATCAATCTCAGATGATCCAAAAGGCTGAAACCCTTTGTAAAACTCGTGGAGTGCGCCTGATTATCATTGATAGTTTAATGGCTTTATTACGAGCGGAATATGTAGGTATTGGGAAATTAGCCCCCCGTCAAGCATTACTGAATAATATTATTCATACGCTCTCAAGGATTGCTGAAACATACAATTGTGCGGTGCTACTTACAAACCAAGTCGCTGTTAAAATGATGGGCATGTTCTCCACTGACGATGCTATTGGAGGGAATATCGTTGCACATGGGTGTCATTTCCGTGTCATGTTTAAAACGAAGGGATTCTCCTCTAACAATTCCCTTAAACGCAGAGCGGTAATTGTGGATGCCCCTGACCTACCTCCTGAAGAGTGTGAATTTTTCATCACATCACAGGGGATTGCAGATACAGATAAAACAGAGATTCCAGAATCACCTGGATTAGATTTTGAACTTGAGACTTTATATGAGGAGAAAGATGAAGGATCATCTAATTCGAAAAATGATTCAGTTGAAGTAGCACTTGTTTCTGTGAAGGGTATTGGTAAAGGCACA
>JAEOSY010000652.1 GCA_016840125.1 Candidatus Helarchaeota archaeon
GTCATTCTGGAGCGTGGGATAAGGCGCAGTTTTGGCGAGGAAAATCATTTGGATGTCTTATCGGATACCCTTTGACTTTGGAAGATAATCTTTTGGGAGTTATTAAATTTGAACGTTACTCTGAGAATAGTGCGTTCACAAAAAGAGATAAAGAGCGGGTAAAACGATGGTCAACAATGATCGCTCTTACGTTGAAAGGAATGATTTCCCGAGAAGAACAGGAGCGCAGCCGTCAGGAAGCACTACGAGAACTTTCGTCAAAGCTATTGGTACCTGCTTCACTAACATATTATGAAGATATTATAAAACTTACCGCAAAAATTCTTCATGCCGATATTTGCACTTTATGGTTAATTGATGAAAGAAATCGGAAATTGAATCTGGCAGCTCAGTTTGGATTAAACCCGGAGACAATTTCGAGTGCTAAAGGTTATGAACTTCCAGACTCCAAATCAGTCCCTGATGAAGAAATTAAGGGGTTAACCGTGTGGACCTTTGTTCGAAACAGACCATTTTATGCCCATAACTGGGATAGGCTTAAAGAGCATTCGTCGCATAAGGGATATTGGGACAAAGAACAATGGCATAGCAAACCTGATGTAGAGTTCGGCTGCCTCTATGCTGCGCCGTTGGTTGCAGAAGGAAAGCCAATCGGTGTAATCAAAGTAGAAAAGCGGATGACACCAGGTTTTCAGCCTTTTAATGAGGTGGAGAGGGCAACATTCGACCATATAGCTGTGATGGTTTCAGTGGCTCCTCCCCTAAAAGCAGTTATTAGAGATAAAGATGCCCTTGTCTTGGACTATTTTCATATCCTCCGGGCTCCAACTTCAAATGCAATAAGTGCATTGGACAGCTTAAGGGAAGAATTAAAAAGAGAAAAAGGGATTCGAACCCAAAGGGTTGAGTCACGCCTGAAGATGCTAGCAGATAACCTTTCAGTGGCCTATACGCAAAATTTAAATGCTTTCTATGTTGCTACTTTGCCAGATAAGCCTGCTATGCCTAGCTGGAGGAATCTTGGTAAAGTTCTCATCCAGCCATCAATCAATATGTTCCATCGTCTTTTTCCAGAAGTGGATATCATTCAATCTTGCAAAACTAATGAATTTGAATTTTTTCTAACAGATTTCCAGGTAAAAAAAGTAAATGTTGTTATCCATAATCTCGTTGATAATGCGATTGCTTTTTCCAATAAGAAGCCTGTCAGGATAGAAGTTTCTGTCGATTCTAAGGAGTCCTGGTTAATTCTTTCTATAATTGATTTTGGGATCGGTATTCCCAGTGATATGATTGATAAGATATGGGAACCGGGAATTACCTCACGTATCGATACACTAACCCGGCCAGAGAGCCGTGGTCAGGGACTCGCAACTGTCGTCCGTATTATTGATGAGTTTGGATGGCGACGGTCCCTAAAAAGTGTTCTCAATAAAGGAACAACGATAAATATTTATATTAATAAGAAATATTGGAGGAAAATCACATGAAAGTCTGCATTGTTGATGATGATCACACTTCGAGGGTTTTGCTCGGTGAATATTTAGAAGATAGAGGTTGGGAGATAATAGTATTTATCCACCCGGACAAGCCTTCACTAAAAAATACTTTATTAATTGATGAACTTTCCGATAAGAATACTAAACTATTAATTATGGATGTTCGTTTTGGAAGAGATGCAGATGGACTGGAAAAAGGATTGACAACAGTAAAAAAGCTTGCTGAAGAAGATAAACTATTTTCTGATTGTTGTGTGTTGTTTGTATCTCAATTCGGAAGAGAAAAGGTACAGATCGATTCGGTTGAAAGGTCATTGAAGGAAAAGAAAATTCGATTTTACTGGCTCGATAAACCTATTGATTATGTACTCTTAAACGAAAGAATTCAGGAAATCAGCATGTTAGAAAGGTAGTATGATGGAGAAGCCTGGAAAAACTGAAAGAGAGACAGGGTGGCGTTTAAAGAATCACGAAAGAACCGCAAACGAAGTTTTGTCAAGATATAGGCACAACCGTCCATTTTTCTCCAATGTGGTTCTTATGTTCGAATATCTTGCACATTCCTGCATGTTGCTATGGAATCGTGAGAATGCCGTCCACATATTTTTTAACTACAATTCAGCCTACAGTGAAATTCATTACCATATTATACCACCACGTCTAACTGATGAAGATTTAGCCGAAAAAGTACGATATCAGCGGTGTGATTTAAAATCTTACGAAGAAGTGAAGAGAGTGGCCAATTTGATCAGAGGGGCTGACAACAGGTTTTACGAACGTGAGGTTGAAATCCCCAGAGTACGAATTTTAAACGAAGATGATAGAAAAACATTAGCCAGCGTTGTCCACAATATCAGATTGGAAATTTCGGAGAATATTTTAAGCAAATCTAACCCAATTGTTTTAATCATGGATGATGCGGATGGAAATCTAGGTTGTTTGATTTTATATGGGGAATGCAGAAAAGCACAAAAGTCCACACCTTTTTATAATGATCCTTTTAGTAATAAAGCTGTAATCAATTGGTCGCGAGTTTTTTCCAGGTTTCTTGAGCAGCAGGCCAACATAACAAACGAAACATATCTCCCCAGCTATAGGCAAAGGCACAGTACGCAAGCTGCAGTTCTATTTGGAGATATAACTAATTTTACACAGTTATCAACAATGCTTAGGATCATTCAGGCTAGGTATGAACATGGGAAAGTGGAACAACTCGGTGAAATCTTACAAGAACATTGTTGTGAAATGTCACGTATCATAACTGAATATAAAGGAAGAATCGAAAGATTCATCGGTGACGGGTTAATGGCTATCTTTGGAGAACACCAGGAGGACCCCATTATAGCGGTAGGAAATTCCATTGCTGCAGCAACAAAAATGGTGACTAATTTTAGGGGACGTCGCGAAGAGATTCAAAATATTATATTCGGTATTTCAGGTCAAAATGAAATCAATGAAATGATCGAATTGGATTATTCGGTGGGTATTAACTATGGAACGGTTCTTTTCGATTATCTTGGAGATAAGCAACATCGTGAATATTCTTGCATAGGAGATCATGTTGCTTTTGCCGACAGGTTGATGCGTAAAGCTGCTAGGTTTGATGCAGATACTGGTGAAAAATGGCCTCCAATTCTAATTAGCCAAACCGCTGAACGATATTTTAAATATTGGATTGGCGAGGCATGGAAAGACAGAGAAATGGAAAGGGCAAAACGTGTTCTTCATGCAAAAGGATATGGCTATCCATCCTACGTATATGGTATTGATGATAAATTATTTAATGTAAAGAAATATGAAGAGTTAATGATGCCAATTTGGAGGAAAGAGCGTATTGAAAGAGAAGTTATAGAATCTTTGAAACGTTTCTATTGGGAAAAGTTGTGAATTAATAACTGAGTTAAATAAAGAATTTACTTTAAATATACTAAAATGAAAGTTATCAATTTTTGGTTATAAAAATTAAGTTTTTGAAGGAGGTGTAAGCTAATGGAGGAGAAAATAAGAGTTATACTTATTAATGTGAATGATTGGTTGAAATTTGCCGAATCAAAAAATGCTGTCTTAATCCTTTTTAATGGAGGAGCAATTTATGGAGTCCTTAATTTGTATTTGAATCTGAAAATTGAAAACCCAAACTTTTTCAAAGCGCCATTTATTGTATATATGGTTTTATCAGTATTATCGATATTAATCTTGCTTTTATCTTTTTTACCTCAAACAAAATTACATTGGTTATTTTCATTTAAAACGACCGACAAGAAGGATAATTTACTCTTTTACGCACATATTGCCAAATATGATGAAGAATCTTATTTAAAATCAATTTGTAAATATTTTGGGGAAAAAGAAGGCCACTTTTCGGAATATGAGAAAGCATTAGCAAATCAGATCATAAATAATTCGAAAATTGCTTTAAAAAAATATTATTATTTTAAGGCATCTCTATTCACCACTATTTTGGCGATAATTATTCCTGGGTTCCTTTTAATTATTAAGCTAATAATCTAATGATAGCTAACATTTATATGTAGCCCTGTAAATAAAAAATGCAACTTGTATAAGTATTACAATTAATACTCAAGGTATTCAAAGCTCTTAAATAACCAGTAAATTGGATACGAGAGAGTTTGAACTGAGAAATCTAATAAGAATAGTAACCGGTAAAGATTTATCCA
>JAEOSY010000653.1 GCA_016840125.1 Candidatus Helarchaeota archaeon
CAGAAGTTTTTCAGGCAATGCTGGCAGAAATGCAATATATTATCTTCCCGCTCATAGATCCTCCAATTACATTTGAAAAAATAAAGGACGATCAAATTCTCTTCTTAGGTTGTCCATCTGCCCCGTTTGAGGATATAGAAATCAATGCTATTACTAGATTTGTAGAAGCAGGAAATTTTTTGATTTTAGTAAGTGGAAGTGGGGGCGACTTTGCTAATAATACAAATTTAAGTGAAATTTCTCGCCGTTTTGAATTCGAATTTAACCCTGATTACGTGGAAGATGAGAAACATTATCTCAATTTCTCCCGAATCCCCATTCTTCACAAATTCAAAAAAACTTCAAGAACTAAAAGGATACTTCAACGAATAAAAAAGCTAGCGTATTCTGGGTGTTCTATCTCTATTCTAGATCCATCAACAACCCCCATAGTTTTAACGGATTCAGATGCAATTCCCATGAATTCTCCAATTATGGTTGCCTCAGAAAACCGGCATGTATTTGGAATTGGTGGCTATTCTTTTTTTAGCGATGATGAAGCTTATGGAATAAAAGCTATGGATAATCTCCGCTTCGTTTACAACCTTCTAGAATTTATTAAGAGCCGTTCTGAAAAGAAAGGTGAAGAAGTAAAAGTAACACCCACCGTTTCCGTGAAAAAATTATCTCAGAAAAATGCGAAAAAACACTTCGTCAAGTTAATTACATCAAATATCAAAAGAATTGACCAGCTTTCGAAAGAAATTGATAAATTTTGGGACGAAGGCTCTGAATTGATTAGAAATCGAAAATTTTCTCAAATAAAACATTTAATTTCTTCAAAATATACAAGCTTTTTACAAACAATTGACGGTTTAGCTCAGGAGATTGGTAATGTTTTTAGTGAGTACACTGAAGTATTTCCCAATTTCAAGGAATCTGTTTTTGGTACGTTCAATCAATGGTATGAAACGGAAGCCGAAATTCGAGCAAAGTTAGATATGATCCGAAATAACCTAACTTCCATTTTGAAACAAGAACAAACATCATCATAAAACGGTTTTAGATTTTTATGAGCCTAAGCGTAATATTTGATGAAAGCCATGGAGAACAAATTTCCGTTTTTAACTGTAGAGGGCTTTCCTATGTTATACAGAAGTTAAAAATTGTTTCATACCGCCTAATTTCGGGACCCATTACTATTGATAAAATTAGTAGTGAAGATGTCTTGTTCTTAGGGGCGCCAACAAGAAAGTTTTTAGAGTTTGAAATAAAATCAATGGAATACTTTGTTTCTAAAGGAAAATGCCTAATAATTGTCTGCCCTATGCCTATGCCATTCAATTTTACTTTGAATGAGTTAGCCGCTAAATTTGGTCTGCAATTTCAACAAATAATTGTTCAAGATAAGAAACATAACCTTAGTGGGGCCATGTATTACCCAGTTATCAAACAATTCCAGAAAGATGCAATAACTCGTGACCTTAAAGAAATTATATATTCTGGTTGTTCTATTAGGAATTTATCTCCAGATGTCAAAGTTCTTGCCCTCTCTGATGATCATGCTGAACCTCCCTCTGCTCCTATTCTTGTGAGTGCTAAAGAGGGTCGGGTTGTCTGTCTAGGGGGACACACCCTCTTCCAGGATGATAATCGCTATGGGATTAAGGCCAAAAGTAATATTCGACTTGTGGCAAATATCTTCCGATCAATGCAATCCAGCCATCCTCATTTAGTGAAAGAAGAGATTCCATCTAAACCACCGGAAAAGAAAAAATTAAAGCCCGTAGATCCCAAAAAAGCTAAGAAACATTTCGAACAATTAACCCAGAAGGCCCGAAGTGAACTAAATCGCATTATGGATGACATCGATAAATTATTCGATGAGATCTTAAAACTTACCACAACGCAAAAATTTATCTTGGCAGAGAATACTCTAAAAACTCGGTATTCCAAGCATAAAGACGAAATACAAATAATATATCAGGATTTAATGGAAAAATTGGATGAAATATCTGCAAGAATACGAGGGACCATCGATTTCCCTGCAGTTGTGAAGGATTATACCGATCAAATCCTCGTTTTAGAAAGTGAAGCGCTATCCAAACTGGATATGATTCGGTTCAATCTCTTGAATCGGTTAAAAACCGAAAAACTTCGATCAGAACCTCGATGAAAAAACAATAGTTTAAAAAGTTAGTGTAACTCTTTAGAACCCTGAGTATTCGTTACCGTACATTCATTATACTTTCGGAATTATTTTACTACAGGCTCATTGGAAGGGTGTTAATATGGTGTATGATGTTATCTTAAAGAAGCTAAAAGATCAAACAGGGATTCATGGGAGTTCTTTGCTCACCGTTGAGGGGCTCCCAATTGCCGCGGATTTCCCCGATACATCCACAGAAACTGCACTAATTTCTGCATTATCTGGAGCAACCTTATCAACTGCTGCGCATATGATAAGACAGTTTCAATACGGCGATCCTGATCATTTGATTTTAAAGGGTAAGGCTGGGACTATCTTTCTCTATCAAGTTAATGAGCAAATGATCTTAAGCGTTTTAGCGCCTAACGATGTTAGCTTGGGGATTTTTATTCTTGGCGTGAAACGGGCAATCAAAGATATAAATCATTTCGCTCGAAAACCTGACTTATAAGTAATCGAACTTTCTCTAAGGGATCAACAGCTTTCTATAAAATAGGTGAAAGATATTCAATCTCAAACACCCAACAACCCACTCACAGATTCCCCCGAAATCTTTTACGGAATTTTTTTCATCCTTCTCGGTGCAATTTCGGTTCTTTCTTTTCTTCGCCCAGTTATGAATTTGTATACCATTTATTTCGAAATTACTTGGGCTGAGTTCCAGATTCTGGAAATATTTGACATTATCAATCTCGTTTTTGGAATCTTTCTTTTACTGCTCGGATTCCTTCTCCTTTATTTTCAAAAATTTAATCGACGTCTGATGCTTTATGGTGGTATTCTCCTTTTAATATTTAATTTATTGGACCCCTCGCATTTTCTAATGTTTTGGTGTTTATTATCCTTAATTATAGGCGCTCCTCCCGTTTGGATGCAGGTAATTAACGAAAATCTATTTATAACTTACGTCTCTATCTGGAGCTTGTTGAGTATATCTAACCTCATCTTACAAGCCGCAGGGATTTATATTGCCATCCGTATAATCCTGAATTCGAATCCAAAGAAGGGGTTAACAACCTATGTATTTTTTTATTGTTGGGTTTTGGCACTCTCAGGGATACTTCTTTCTCTCCAATCGCTAATCATTCAAACCATCACGGGTAGTTGGACGACTATCGCCGTTGCTCCTTATATTTTTAATTTTATTACTTGGGTTTTCATGGTTATAGCCGGGGTTTCCGGTCTATTCTTTATAGCTTCTTGGAGAAAAAATCGGTCTCAAGGTCAGATGATTAAATTTGGTCAGATCTCGCTCATTTCTTTTAGTGTGATGTACTCCTTGGTGAGTTTTAGTGATATCGCCATGAAAGAGATGACATCCTTACTGTTCTCTACTATCTTAAGTATAGTAATAATTATTTTTGCAATGAAAATACCTTATTATTTAAAAGATAAGAAAGAGGGCTGAGATAGCGGTAGATTTATCCTTTCCATGAATCATACATATCTGATTTCAGCCCAAGGACCTCCGCTATTAAATTCGGGAGGTCATAAAACTCCATAGCAATATTACCTTCTTGCGCCCCATCGCGAAGATTTTTCAGGCACATTGGACAGGCAGTAATTAATACCTCCGCGCCAGTAGCTTGGGCTTCCTTTATTCTCCGGGATCTTATCTCTTGGTTCAATTCAGGATAATTGATTAAACAGGTTCCCCCCGAACCAGCTCCACAACACCACGCCTCTTTTTTCGACCGCTCCATTTCGACTAATTCGGCACCGACTCGATTAATTATTCTTCGTGGATTCTTGTACTCATTCGAATGGCGTCCTAAGTGACAGGGATCATGGTAGGTAACTTTTTGTTTAAGCGGTTTCTTCACTTCCATCTTTTTAATAATAGGCCCCAAATATTTTGAAATATGTTCTACTCTGAATGGCAGGGATATCCCAAGCTCTTTATAGTCATTCTTGAATGTATTGAAACACCCCGCGCAGGAGAATATTACCTTTTTTGCCCCTGTTTCTTTCATTCGTTTAATGAGCTCTTGGGCATTTTTTTGGGCATTCTCAACATCCCCCACCCAAATTAATTGATGTCCACAGCACAGTTCATCAAGTCCAAGATAGGCGACTTCCTGTCCCACCTCTTGTAAGATTTTTATAACTGCCTCTGGCGTATTTTGATTCAAATATGACGCTGCACATCCTGCAAAATATAATACTTCAGCCTTTTTTGGGAGATTCAATTCCTCTGCCCAATCTACCCGAAGATCTTTTTCTAGTCCAAAGGGATTACCAATACTTGAGTCTACAATTTTTGCACAGGTTTCTTGAAGTTTCTTCGGTGCTAATCCCCTGTTCCAGCAATCTTCTCGCATCGTTCTAATAATTTTCATATTTTCGATCGGCTTAAGCCCCGGAAGTAACGTGGGAGTACAAATCTCTTCGCATGCTTTGCATCCTAAACAGCGAAATATTACATCCTCAGCTAAATCTGCATTGTATTCAATAATTTCTTCTAGGAGGTACTTCGCAATGGTATTTCTTCCCCTACTAGTATAGTGATCGAAGCGTAACACATCATACACCGGACACACTCCTACCCACGCGTGCTTTGTCGCAATCCCCTTACTCACCGTGTCCCGACACATGGAACAGCATCCACAGTACCACACTTCATTCTTGAGCTCTTCTAACTTCATAACTCCCATTTTTAATCACGCAAAAATTACATTCAAATCTCATTCAATGAAATTGAGATTTTATTTATGAAACTTTTTGATATCGAAGATAACAATAAATTTAATATCCAACAAATCAGCGCGGAACCCCTCCCCTCTAAAGCGGAATTTGAGCGCATTGTAACTAAGTCCAAGGATCCTTGTGAGAAACTACTTGATAGATCTTTTCACGAATTGATTCGGCGTAACAAAATTGCCTATGAGGTTTCTATCTTCAGTCCTGCGGCGTTTCAGGAGTTATGGGATGCATTATTGAAAGGTAAACATGGTATGCGCAAATCTCGTGCAGGGCGAGTGACTCAATACAAGAATATCCCCTTAGCGGCCATTCAAAACCTTTTCCCCACCACCTTTCATTTACTCCCCCTCGTGGAACTTTTAAATGGGACCCTCGCCCAGCTTATTATTCAAACATTAAACAATGAGGCGAATCATATCCTCAATAACCTTGAAAATAATTCGGAAATACCTGATAATTCACCTCAAAAGGATGGGAAGAAAAAACCTTATGGTTACTGGAAAAATTTTGACAACCTAATTTATGAAATTGTTATTTTTATTAACGACTTTTATAAATTTCTTCCTCCAGAAATTCCCGATGATGAACTCCGAATAAAAATTCTTGAAGCACTTCGAAATAACTCCCTCACATTTCCAAGCACCTTCATTTTAGATAAACATAAAAGAAGAGATCTTAGAACAGCAATTCAAGACTTTGGAGGTATTATCGCAGTAAAAAAGAGACTAAAAATTCCCATTCCTTCAAAAGAAACACTTGGGAAAAAGAAAAAGTCTCCGAAACCTTATGCATATTGGAAAATTTGGATGAATTTCATATCTGAACTCCTCTCCTTCATCAACGAACTCTATGAATTTCTCCCTCTCTCCACTCCTGAAGCTGAAATCCACTCGAAAGTTCTCAAGGCACTTCAAGATGGTAAATTATCTTTGCCGAGTAGTGGGACATACCGAAAACAGGGGCGTCTCGATATTGAACAAGCTTTCTGGTATTTTGGGGGCATGGCAGGTGTAAAAAAAAGAATAAAAATTAAAAATATCTCCAAATACAAACAGCCCACAAAACCCCGTGGCTACTGGCAAAATTGTGATAATGTAGTAGCAGAATTTTTGACTTTCCTTAAAAAATATCATAAGCTTCCACCAAAAATGCGTCCTGAAGTTGTAATTAAGCTGCTCCAAATAGGGCAGATCGAAGTACCAAGCGTAAATACTATAAAAGAAATTCGGGGTGATGATTTACTTAATGGGATTCGAAATTTTGGAGGTTTATTCAAATTGAAAGAGAAGTTTCAAATTCCAAGTAACGTCAAACCACCTGGTTACTGGCAGAATTGGGATAACTTCCTTTCCGAACTGTTCTATTTCATTCTCATCTTCAATCATATCGATCCCGAAAGAGAGATTGACCAAAAATTCATTTTAAAAGCTTTAAGAAATAACAAATTAACCTTTCCAAAAATGAAAGATATGGAAGCTTCAGGTTTTCATAGTTTGAGGAGCGCTTTCCGAGATTTTGGTGGTATTCATAAGGTTAAAGAGAGGTTAAATGTTTATAGCAGTACAAAACCACCTGGTTACTGGCAGAGTTGGGAAAATATTGACTTGGAATTAGAGGAGATTATTCAAGAACTGGGACATTTTCCATCTAAGGGGGATCTTCAACGTTTAGGGAGGGAGGATGATTTATATACTGCCATCAGAAAGTATTTTGGGGGATTAATTAAGGTTAGGCTTCTCAAAGGGTATGATTTAGAAGATGCCGAGACGAAATCCTCTAGATATCGTTATTATCATAGGAGAGGAATAAAAACTGAGGAACTTGTTATCGGTTTGTTAAAGGAGTGGGCAGATCTAAATAAATTTGAATATTCCACCCAAGACCAAACCCGCGTGGGAACTGGGTTGCTTGAGTTTGTTTGTGGGGAAAATAAAAATTATGGCGTTGATGTAACTAACGCAAAAAATTGGAATACTATCCGAGAAAAATGGGAAGAACGGAAATACCATGAACATCTCGATGAATTATGGGTTATTGTTGTTGCTAATCACCCTTCTAGAATCTACCAAATGTTAAATGAAGAATCACCTGATAATGTATTAGTAATTGATTATCGAGAGATTGTATCTTTTTTGAATGGATTAAACACTCAAAAGATTCCCTTTGAGATTCCCCCGAAGAAATTACGAAAATTAAAGGCGCTTGCACAATGTACATTTTATAATAGAAAAGAGATTCTCAGAAAGCTTAAAGCTGAAGAACAACAGAAAAAAATGGAAGATTATGACAAGTAAATTTTTTAAGGAATTTTCTTTGAGAGGATTTCTTCTTCCTTATCACCTAAACCTAATAATAAGGCTCCTGGATTCATTATATTATTTGGATCAAACTGTTTCTTCAATGCTTTGAGTAGATTTAAATATTCAGGCTTGAATTTTTTAACCAAATGGGGAGCGAATGCGTCTTTACCTACCCAATAGGGACTGGTACCCATCTCAATCTTCATTTTTAGAATCTCATGCCAGAGCTTGTAGGCCTTCGTACGTAGATCACGGGTGGTTGCATCCATGTTGAACATTGACATATGGAGTACCGCCCGACGTGCACCTCCAGGACATTGGACGCTCCAGCATGGATTTCCTAGACCAGTTATTGACAAAAGCTTCTCTACTTTAGGATCTCTGAAAAACTTATAATGCCATTGGTTGAATTCGGGAATCTTCAGGATGGGAAGTATCGAGCAAGTCTTCGCGAGCATTCCCCCCATCCATTTACATACAGCACCTCCTAACATCTCGTTTGTATCGTGCGCACTGATCCCGAGCGCTGTCGGATCCCCTGGAAACTTTATAGCATTGTATTTTTTGGCGATCTTGTCAAGCATCATATTCTTGCGTTCCAAGATGACGTCATCATAGGCTGACGTGTGAATGAGTGCCGGACCTTTTTCAGTCTTGCCGGGTTCTAAGTTAAAAACGTTTTCAATAATTGCATATTGGAAGCCCTGACCAAGGATCATATAATCATGCATAAGCTCGTAGGAGTCCATTTCGTCAACCGCCTTGCACTGATCTACCTCATTGGGAAAGAGGTACAAGAAATCGGAGGTATGCTCGGGGATGGGGTACGTCCGAAGCGTTACTTCGGTGATGACACCAAACGCACCACAGGATCCCATGAATAGCCCTGCCAGATCAGGACCGTTGCAATACCGGAAGTACCAATCTGTAGCTTGGTTTGCAAGAGACCCAGTTTCGATGACATCACCTGTCGGTAACACCACCTGTAAATTCATCACATTCTCGTTCTCCTGCCCGTACCTAGTCCCTTGGATCCCCGTGGAGTCAATCGAAATCCCCCCACCTACTGCACTTCCGTATATCCCGTGTGGTCCGCAGAATCCTGGCGTTAATCCCAACTTCTTCAAATCGTAGATTAACTTCCCCCAACTAATTCCAGCTTGGAATCGACACGCGCGGGATATAGGATCGTTTCGAATGAAGGAGTTCATATCAAGTAAGTCGAGCATAATCCCGCCATTCGAGAGGGCGGCGGAACCAGAAGCATTACCTGTACCCCCACCTCTTGGGATGACTGGAATTTTATATTGATTTGCAAATTTAACGATGTCAACCACATGTTCAGTGGTTTTAGGTTTGACAATCACATCAGGGGGTCCGAGATCAAGATAGAGATCATCCGTTAGCCCCGGACTCACGGTGGACCACGCTTCACTCAAGGCATAGGTCCAGCGGGCATGTTCTGAATCGTTTACTGCTTTCGTTCCTACAATACTTTCAAGTGCCGCGACTAAGTCGGATTGGGAGATTACTTTTGTCATTTACTCACCTATTCTATTAAAAATATGTATAAATTCTGAAATTTTAAACAATCTTAGAAGATTGATACATGAAATCCCGAATAAATAAAAAATAGTTTCGATGAAAAACATAAAATACCTCCTCAAGTAAACTGAAGAAATGATAATCACTGTTTAGAGGATTCTTGATCTCTAGAACGATTGGTGAAAAAGAAGACGTAAACAGAGGAGTTAGTTAAGATGAGTGATTTTTCAGCTTTAATTGGACAAGTATTAAAGTCAAGCAAGTTTAAAGTGAAGAAAAAGAAGTTATTGCTTTTTGCTGAATCCATCGGAGCAAAACAACCCCAATTTAATGACCCCAATGATCCGATTGCCCATCCGGCGTATGCGAATGCCTATGTTCTTCCAGCATTAATGGGAGTTACTGAAGCGAAAAATGCAGACGGCTCTCAATTAATTAAAAATCCCTTAAAGATCTTACATGGCGGTCAAGTGTATAGTTATCCCAAAGGTGCACCAGCTATCAAGGACGGCGACAAATTGGTTACTACACCCAAAATCAAGAATATTGAAGTGAAATCCAATGGTATGATGCTCATAACATGCACGGCTGAGACAAAAAAGAAAGCGTCGGACGATATTGTGTGCAATAGTGAGATTGGCATAGTTATAATGCCTGGAGGTTTCTAAGATGGTGAAATGGGAAGATATTAAAGAAGGCGAAATTGGCACTTCTATGGAATACGGCCCCTTAATGCGAGCCGAATTTGTTGATTACGCTGCCGCAGGTGGCGATACGAACCCCATCCATACGGATGAATTCGCGGGAATTCGCGCCGGAAATAAAGGTGTCATAGCTCATGGCTTATACAGCCACGCTTTTTTGGGCAAAATGCTGGTGGATTGGGTTGGCGCCGAGAATCTCAAAAACTACGGTGGGCGCATGATCGGAATGGCACGTCCGGGAGATATACTTCTTCTTACAGCAAAAGTAACTAAGAAGTACGAGGAAAATGGCGAAAAATTAGTGGATCTCGAAATTAAGTCTACCACCAAAACCTATTACGTTCGCGGAATGGGAAAAGCAACCCCTGACATGTCAGATGCTGATTTACTAAAGAAATTAGAAAATGCCAAGTACGAGGTTGAAGTCGAATTTGTGCCTGCTGAAAAGTGGGAATTCAAATTAAAAGTAAAACATATCGAAGACGTAGAAATTAACACCAAACGAACGGTAATGGATGAACCCGTTGTCCGTGATTGGCTTAGGGTAGGAAAAGACAAATTAACCGCAGAAATCATTGGAAAGCGTAGAGGGGATAGCTTCAGATTCGGAATTATCCGACTTCGAGAATCAATTGCGGGAACTGCTACTGTGGCAATTCCTGAATAATATTTTTTTCCTTTTTTTAAAAATCAGAAAAATATAAACTATTATGTGATTATTATATGGTCTCTAACAAATTTGGGGAAATAAATGAAGGCGAAATTATACAAGGAGTGGATGGTCCAGTAAATCGGCAAGATATCATCCGGTATGCCAAAACTTCGGGGGATCAAAATCCGATTCATACTACTTATGGAGTAGCTATGGCTGCTGGATTGAACGGAGTCATTCAACATGGGCTCTTTTCTCTTGCATGGTTAATCAAGACTGTCACCAATTGGCTCGGTGATGCAGGAAAACTGAAGCATTTGAACATCCAGTTTCGCGCCATGGTTAGACCAAATGACATGGTTTATAGTAAAGGGAAGATTATAAAGAAATATCAAGAGAACGGACATAATTTAGTTGATTTGGAAGTAGTTCAAGATGCTTGGAGTTTACTTTGCAAAGGAACCGCTCAAGCAACAGATAAATCAATTGATCCCGAAAAGTTTAAGAATTTATTGTTAAATACGAAATTAGGAATCGATACTCAAATGAGTTTAGAAAATGGAGAAATCAAATCAACTGATTTAAACTCCCTAGAGTTCCAAGCGGATGGGCTCGAAATTGTTCCGAATACCCTGTCATTCTGGGAAGGCTTTATACGCGGCTGGTCACGAAAAGGGGAGAAAATTCAAGTCAAATTGCTCGCCCCTCTTAAAAATGGATTAGCAGAGTTTGAAATCCACAGAGTATCAAGGTCCATTAAAGGAACTGCAACCGTATCAATATCATCTTAATTAATAAAGAATAAAATCAAAGGTAAGGAAGAGGTCTTAATTATGACTAAGAACCCTGACAAACCACTCGATCCCAACCAGAAACTTGGAGTTCTGAAATTCATTAATGATAAGAATTTTCAATTAATACAATTAGCGGATAGCAAAGCTACCTCCATTCTCGGCATCAATGGCTTAATGCTTACAGTTCTTTTTGCAATTGGGGGATTTATTCCAGATTTTTTCTCTTTCACAACCATAGTCGATTACATTCGATTAGGTCTCCTAGGAGCATATTTAATATTCGCTGCCG
The DNA here is from genome assembly GCA_016840125.1 of Candidatus Helarchaeota archaeon. The sequence continues at coordinate 11,176 of JAEOSY010000653.1, forward strand.
GGAGCCTTATTTTTAGTATCCTGACAATATCCCCATTAGTTGAGGCAACGGGTAAACCTATTAAGGATATTTTTTACTATAACCACATTCTTCAGTATGCCAATGCGGATGAATTTGCAGAAGAAGTCAAAGAGAGACTGAATGATTCTGATTCTTTAATTAGATCCCTCTCAGATCAAAATTACGCGGTTGCTCTTGTGGATAAACGGAAATACACTAATATCCGCAGATGTATCCTATTTGTCTTCATCTCATTCATAATTTTTATAGCTCTAATTGTAGTTATGTTTATTTAAAAACAATCCAATTCATCAAGGTGAGGAAGAATGAGTGTTAAATTAGTAGCTATTAAGATAGAAAAAGAGAAAGATGATCAAGTTATAATAGGGCAGGCGAATTTTTCAATCTATACAACAGACAATCTATTTAGGGAATTACTCACCACTGTCCCTGGGATCAAGTGTGCAGTGGCAATGAATGAAGCAGAGCCCAAACTTGTCCGCTTTAATCAAAACGATGAACGTTTGGGGGAATTAGCGTCTAAAAATGCCCTAGCCATTGGAGCGAGCCATATTTTTATTATAATCACACAGGGCGCTTATCCTATTAACATATTACCAACAATTCGAAATGTTCCGGGAGTTTGCAATATTTACGTTGCATCAGCTAACCCTCTTGAGGTTATAGTTGCTGAAACTTCACTAGGTCGAGCAGTAGTCGGTATAATTGATGGAACCGCAGTTAGTTCGATTGAAAATGATGAGCAACGGCAAGCACGGCGCGACTTAATAAAAAAAATTGGGTATAAATTGGGATAATTCCCAAACTTTTTCATAAATCAATGGCTAAATACGATACTGTATCCTGTACGCCCGGAATCTCATGTATCTTAGTGACAATCATCTTAGCGACGTTCTCTAAGTTATCCCCTTCAATTTTAATGATGATATCATAGGGTCCAGTAACGGTGTAAGCTTCAACAACATTCTTGATTTTTCGAATATTGGCTAAAATTTCTTTTAATTGTCCGACTTGGCCTTTAATTGTTACGAATGCAATTGCCACTTAAGCCCCTCGTTACGCTATTTCTTTTAACAGTAGGCGTGGAACTACCAGTAATGAAGTTAATTCTTGGATTAACAATTTGAATGCGTAAGATACGGTTAATCGAGCAATACGAGCTTTTTCACCACAGATTGGACAATAATATCGATCTCGATTTCTGTCATATACGGCGAGAATTCCACACTCACTACAAACTAAGATTGTTGTCTTATCCGATTCTTCAAGTAGTCGCTCCTTTAAAAGCAAAGCTGCTCCATGCCCGACTAGGCAGTCTCGCTCCATTTCTCCAAAGCGTAGACCCCCTTCTCTTGCTCGCCCTTCTGTTGGTTGTCGGGTTAGAATTTGAACAGGACCTCGTGCTCTTGCGTGGATTTTATCTGCAACCATGTGATGCAATTTCTGATAATAAACGATCCCAATGAATATATCCGCTGCAAATTTTTCACCAGTCACCCCGTTATACATCGCCTCTCTCCCTGAATATTTAAAGCCATATCTCTCTAAATCCGCACAAACATCTTCAAGTTTAGACGAAAACGCAGTTCCATCTGAACGTACCCCTCGCATGGCAGCAGTTTTTCCTGAAATTGACTCGATTACTTGCCCTAAGGTCATCCTTGAAGGAATTGCATGTGGATTAATGATGAAATCGGGAACCACACCATCTTCAGTAAATGGCATATCTTCCTGAGGGACTATTAAACCCAAAACACCTTTTTGCCCATGCCGAGACGCGAATTTATCCCCTAATTCGGGAATACGCTGATCCCGTACTTTCACTTTAATTAATTTGTTTCCATCAATTGTTTCAGTAATAATTACTGAATCAACAGTACCATTTTCACCGTGGCGAAGATTTATGGAGGTTTCACGGCGGGTAGGCGCAGGGAGCTCAAATTCTCGATATTCTTCAAGAAAACGAGGTGGTGAGGTTCGTCCTATTAGTACTTCTCCGCCCCGAATTTCTATTTCTGGTTCAATAATTCCATCTTCACCAAGATGGCGATAAGCTTCAGCTGCACGATAGCCACGGACAGTGCGCTCTGGAATCTCATATTTATCTTCCTGTCCCCCCGGATATTTTCGTTCTTCAGCATCGTACGACCGAAAGAATGAGGACCGAGCTAATCCCCGTTCAATACTTGCTTTATTGATAATCAAGGCATCTTCAATGTTATACCCTTGATAGCTCAAGATCGCGACAACAAAGTTTTGACCGGCTGGTCTGGTGTCAAATGCGATGGCATCCATTGCCTGAGTCTTCACAATTGGAGTTTGAGGGTAATGAAGAAGTTGCCCCCTCGTATCAACCCGTAATCTAAAATTTGCAGCATATAAGCCAAGGGCTTGCTTAGCCATTCCTGCTTCGTATGTATTTCTTGGACTCTGATTATGTTCTGCATATGGAATTAAACTTCCTGTAATACCTAAAATAGTTGAAGGCTCGATCTCACAGTGTGTATGGTCCTCTGTAACTTTATCAGAAGCCATTGCAATATAACAATTTTCCTCTTCCTCCGCATCTAAATATTCTATCAATCCATGTTCAATCAAGTCACTCCATTGCCATTCTCGATTTTTCAATTTTTCCATGTGCTCTGCTCTTACTTTTAGTTTCCCCTTTTCTACAATGATACACGGTCTTCGTGCTCGACCTGCGTCACAATTAATTTGAACTTCCTTAATATCATGATAAATTGCAATATTGACCTCATGATCTAGTTCATTTTTACGTCTTTTAAGCCTTATGTGCTGGACAAACTCATCCGGTTGATTTTGTAGTCCGATCAGCCTTCCGTTCAAGAAAACTCGATACCCCTCTTTAATTCCTTTCTCTCGAATTTCTTCAATTGGTTGAAGACCTAAATCCAAGAGCAGCCTTTCCACTTTAACATCATCTGTCCCAACAGAAATGTACGTCATCAGTGCTAGATTCTTAACTAACCCACAATTCGGCCCTTCAGGCGTTTCATTGGGACAAATCTTACCCCAATGGGTTGGATGTAAGTCCCGTGCCTCGAAATGGGGTTGACTTCGACTGAGGGGTGAGACTACTCGTCGAAGATGACTTAGAGCTGAAATATAATTTGTCCGATCTAGCAATTGACTAACTCCAGCTTTTCCCCCTACCCAGTTCCCTGTTGCGAGTGCATGGCGTAAACGTTCGGTTACGACATCTGCCCGGACTGCGGTCTTAATATTTGGAGAGCGCCCTCTGACTGCCGTGCGCTCCAGTTGGTATTTGATATCTCGGCAGAGATTGAGAAACGCCACTCGAAACAGGCTTGTAAGAAGATCTCCCGCTAATTTTAACCTTTTATTTGCATAATGATCTTTATCGTCAGGAATTCTCTTTTTAACTTGTAATTCTATAATGCGTTGCGCCATTTGCCCAATATAATAGGCCTTTTTAAGGCGATCAAGAGTAGTTCTACCGATATGTGGAAGCAGATACCTATCCAAAACTTGTCCCGCGCGCCTTAACCGATATTCTCGCGTCTGTCCTACTGCAACTCGCTTCCCAATATAATCTAAGGCATTATCAATTGTGCCCTTGGCATCTTTGGGAACATATATTGGAGATGCTGCCTCTAACGTGGGAATTAACTGGCGTCGGACTGTTGGGTCATCTGAGATTGCGTCGCTAATTTCCTTATCAGTCACAAGACCAAGTGCTCGCACTAATATTGCGAAAGGGATCTTGCCAGGAACTGATGGAAACGATACTCGGAGTGATCCATCATTGCGCTGCTCGATTGTAACAGGCGCCCGAAATCCTTGCGCTGTTGAAAAAACTTTCCCAACATAATTTGCAGATAAACTTTTACTTGCTTCTTCAGTCAGCATCCGATTGGGTGCTAGATCTTCTCGCGTTACAAGAACACGTTCAGATCCATTTATGATAAAATAACCCCCGGGATCTAGAGGATCTTCCCCATGTTTAATTAGCTCCTCATTATTCATATCCTTTAAAAGACACACATTTGAACGCAACATTATCGGTAATCGCCCAATATACACATTAACTACTTCACCCTCAATTTCAATTCCTGTGCGTTCATCCTTTCTCACAGGAGTCATTTCTAAGTATAATGGCGCAGAATACGTCAAATTCCGAATACGTGCTTCAATTGGGAAGATTGGTTTGACAGATCCATCTGCCTCCCGAATTGTGGGGTCCCCAATAGTCATCCTTCCTAATTTAACATAATATTGAGGAATATCCGGCTCAATTCGCGCAACTTCATCAACAACATCTTGCATATTATGTTCAATAAAGACATTGTAGGAATCCAAGTGCTGTCGCACGAGCCCCTTTTCTTCAAAGAAAGCACGCATCAGAACCCATTCATCGAACTCATAATTTTCAACTTTACTCGTCATTCGGATTCACCAATAAACCCTTACATGTTTTAAATTCATTATAATAACGTTTTTTTGAGTACGTTATCTCCATTTGCCTTGCAATTGTCTATAATTACTAATATCACACAATTTTCAAAAAGTTCTGAAAAAACAACTTGATATCGATTTCTTCGTTATAAAAATTAAATTTCCTTATAAATTCTTCGGATTTGAGCGCCCTTCTCAAGGGGAATCCCTTCATTTTATACAACCCGCTCGTTTCCACACACATTTCATTGAAGAAATTAAAACCCCGCGGACGAATTTTTGCATGCATATTTCATTTCCCTTTACTAAAATCATTATTCAGCAAATCCTGATAAAGAAGAGATTTATACGGGCTCGACGGGAATCGAACCCGCGACCATCGGGTTTCTTCGTCGACTTTTGACTTAAAAGCCCGACGCTCTGCCTAGCTGAGCTACGAGCCCATCTCATTTTATAAATAAAAGGGGTGGCGCCCCGATTCCCCGGAATTTGGAACTGAAATGGGGCTTTTTCGCCTCTTATTGTTAACAATTATGAATGTACCATAATGTACGGCACTATTGTAACTAACCAATTTTGTCGGTGTTGGTCGTACTTATGATCAAAATTTGGACCAAACTAGGATTAGAGTTAGGAACAGACAAGCATTGACATTTTATATTTCGACAAAATAAAAATAGATAATTAAATCCCCAAAGCGAATATTAACCTGAAAGTAGGGTGGGAGGAAGAATAAAAGAACCAATTACTCAAATAGAACAGAATGAGGAGACTAATCAATTAAATTTAGATAGTAAGGTCTATCGGTTGTGATTTATGAGTTTGTGGTGTTTTTAAGGAAGATTTGACAAGAGTGTTTAGATAAGAGGTCTTTTGAATGATGGTGAAATGTCAGATTTGTGGATGGTGTCGGGATATTTCTCTCCCAGAGGCGAGGAAAATTAATTCTGATAAAGTTTTCAAATGTGGAAACTGTGAAAGTCTATACGTGAAAATAGAAAGGGAAATTCCTTGTCCTTTACGGAAACCTTATCCATCGTTAGAAGAAGAAGTACGGTGTATTTTAATGAATACGTTATGGAAAGAAGGGATATCTGTGTGGGATTGCCCTGCGGAGTTAGGAAATTGCGATGATCCAATATTGAAGAACAACGTTCCATTTGGGATTCCAGTTGGGGATTTTCCGCTCTTCTTGGATGGGAATTACTATATTACAGAGATGAAATTTCTTAAAGTGAGTTGTAGACTTAGAAGTGATAGAGGGAGGTATGAATCAAAAATGGGAAGTGGTGAAATAGCTGAAACACAAAGTAAAATGATTCTGCAAGGAGGGGGGATTCTCGTAATGATAAGAGAACCACCGCCATCCTATTATGGAATAAAGAAATTGTGGGGGAGTACATTAGAGGAGTGTGAGCAGATAATTGAACAACGATACAAAAAATTGATACTAATTGACCAAATACCGTATGAAGTTTATTTATTAGATTCAGAACGTTATCAGATATATTATGAAGAAGTTAGTTTTGGAAATGAACCGAGAGTTCACAAAAATCAGAGAGTACGGGATATCTCAACAACTATTATACAAGATTTTCTACCAGAAGCGGTTTCTGAAGTTACTTTATCAGAGTTCAAGCAAGGAGTAGTTGCAAGAGCAATAATTAATTTAATTAGAGGAGCTGTATAAGTTTATGTGGATTTGGTGTAGTAATTGCGGGTGGCATAGAGATGTACCATCGCTAGATGTAAAGAAAATTCTAAGAGATAGAAAATTTGTTTGTTCGAGCTGTGAAACAATCCATACTTTATTAGAGAAAGAAAATCTTTGTCTTACGTTGAATCCTTTTATTTTTAATGAGGAAGAAATGCGATGCGTCATTCTAAATACCTTACTCCGACTTAAAGCGAGAGTATGGGATTGTAGACCCGAATCAGGAATGTGTCCTGATCCTATCTGGATTCCCAAAATACCATTAAGACCAAAATTCGGGGATGGAGTATTGAATTGGAAAGATAGATTTTGGATGTTGGAATTTAAATTCGAAAAGATGCGGTGTCAATTTGATGAAGATCTCCAAAATTGGCAGTCAAAACGTGATAATCCAGTTATAGAGGAAGGGCAAAATGATGTATTACTAAATGAAGCTGGTATTTTGGTAATAATGGCTGAAAGTCCACCATCTCAATTTAATATCTCTATCGGTGGGGTTGCAACAAAAAAAGAATGTTTGGGGAATGTTAACTCGATTTATCGGAAGCACATAACTGAAAATAAGATACCCTATGAAGTTTATGTCTTAAATCCTAAAAGTTACAAGAAACTTTGGACAGAATTTCTGGAAGATAAGGATTGGGAGGAAGTGGAACGGAGGGATAAAATAAGGAGAAGAAAAGGGATTGGCTGGAAAGAGTTAGAGGGTGCAGTTAAAGACAAGAGGTACTTCATTACATTGCAAGACTTTATGAACGGGGCAGTTGCAGATTTAATCTTACAATCGTTGTGAAATTTAATTAAATCAAAAACTTTTTTAAAACCAATGTGTTTATCTGGGTATAATTGAATGACTTATTCAATTAAAAATTGGAGCCTCGATGGTGTAGTCCGGAGATCAACTGGTTGAATTAAAGTCAACCAGGTCGAATCTGGGACTGTCACTCCCAGTCTTGGTGTCAGGCAGACCCAAGTGGGGAAGACCCGGGTCCAAAAGGAGTGATGCTTCGGTCTCATTCTGGGATCTCCCGGTCGGGGCGCTATCCTTCTCTTTTATATTAAAAAATATGGGCTCGTAGCTCAGCTAGGCAGAGCGTCGGGCTTTTAAGTCAAAAGCCGACGAAGAAACCCGATGGTCGCGGGTTCGATTCCCGTCGAGCCCGTTATCTCTTATCTCAGCAAATTTTTTTATTTTTCACAAAAACTGGAGTCTAAAAATTTTTATGATAAATTATTATTGAAGAAATTTAAGAAACATGATAATATAACTTATATGAGTTACAATGAAGACCGATGGAAAAAAAATAATAGATGCCACGAAAATGTCTCTAAATGAGTGGTTATCTTTGCTCGATTCAGAAGAGAATGAAGATGTATTATTTATAAATTATATGTTTCCAACAGATAATATGAGAGAGGAGTATTTACAGACGATTCAAACTCGAACTGATGAGGAAGTAATAAATTTACTTCGAAATTTCTTGATTTCTTCAGGAACTTTAGGAGCAGATAAATCAGCTCTTGAGAATTTGATGTATTGGCTAGGACATGATAAGGATCGATTCGAAAAAATGATGGAAATAGAATATTACAGGCGTCTTCTCGGAAGTTTCAATGGAAAAACTACTATATGGGAGGGTAATACTTGGATTATAGACATTTTAAAAATATCTCCTAAACTTGCGTTGGATGCTTTACAAGCGTACTTTTTAGCCCATATTCAATTGCTTCCTGATGGAAGATTTCAAGGACTTCAAGATGCTTTAGCTATTATACGTGAAAAATTTATTCACACACCCAAAAGTTCACTTCTTTTAGATCTTGAATCTTATCAGTTTGAGCATTTAATCGAAAGTTTATACATGGAAATGGGATATGAAACAACTTTAACTCAAATGACGCATGATAAGGGAAGAGATATAATTGCTGAGAAAAAAGACATAGGTAAAAAAGAAAAATTGCTTATTGAATGTAAAACAAGCCAGAAAAATATCAGTGTTAAGGAAGTTAGAGCTTTATTGGGAGTTGTATCGAGCGAGAAAGCAACAAAGGGTGTTTTAATTTCCAATTCTGAATTTACAGCGCCATCGAAAAAATTTGAAAAGGAGAACCGAAATTTAGAATTGATAGGTAATAAAGAGTTGCAAGTATTATTAAACAGCTACTTTGGCTCAAATTGGTCTCAACGTATTGATTTCATCATCTCAAGGAGTTTATCAAAGTTAAGAAAAAAAACAGGGCATTAATAACATCTCTTGAGGATTTATTTAATAAAATAAGAATTCTCTCTAAAATTGTAGTTATTTATATCAATTAAACAAGTTTACATAAATTTTAATGCTTACCTTTTGAAATTCAGCCAGATGATCGCCGGACTACACCATCGAGGCACCGATTTTAATTGAATAAATTATTCAATTATAACCAGATAAACCACCAGTTTTAAAAAAGTTTTTGATCCGTTCAACAATAAATACTTTGAGAAGACTCAGTGCTGATTATTTGAAGAATTTTGGTTGCTATAATATTTTATTTGGCAAACTATCACTTAATACTTTGAAATCTGATACACTTTACCTTTATTTTGAGTATAACCTAGCTCCATTCAAAAATTCTCTGAATTAATATTCCCGTTGGTTTAAAAACATCAATATTATTATTCCAAATTTATATAACGTCTTCAAAAAATTCATAAAATTCTTGAGTAAAAAGCTTTAATTTATGGCGAATGAATGAGCTTTGTTCCTTAATAATGAGAATAAATGAATGACTTTTTCCTTGTTCAAGCATGACCTTCACATTTTGATAATCAATAAGTTGCAATGTTTCACTCGTATGAACCATCTCAGAAAGTAATAATTGAATACCAGAAAATCCCCCAGCAATTAAATCAGAATCTTTAATAGAACGATTCTGTTCAAACGAATAAGCGTATACACAAATACCATTGAGCGAGATAACAAAAATTTCCCGTAATTTATCTTTCCAGTTGAGATCAGTGAAGGTTGAAAAAGCCGCAAAACCGTATCCGAACAGACAGACTCCAACAATTGCAACTATGGTACCGAGCGGATAAATATACCCACCTAACAATTCTGAAAGAAAAGAAAACCTAAAAAATATGCCAATCCCAACCATAAAAATGCCAAGGGTTGCTAAAAGGATTCGTTGTCTTAAAAAGCCAGAAGTCGGTCTAATAAAAATATAATATAGGAAAATAGGAATGATCAAGAACATTGGCGTACATGTATATAATGTGATAGTATCCAAAGTTTCTAGATCTCTTATAAAGATCATCAGAATTGCACAGAAAATCAAATAATACGTGATAATAAATTTAGTTTTCTTAAAAATATACTCAAATATAAAAGTTAAAGCCGCAAAACTGGCATAGATGGCAATGGAAGATATAAGATACATTTCAACTCTAATGATACCATATTCCCACCGATAGTAATCCCCCCAGACAGCAATGAAATAACTAATACTGGTACATATAAAAAGAAGTGTTAATCCTAAAAACGGTAAATGTTCCCGTGATCTCTTCCTAATTTGATTATATTTATTCAAAAAAATTAAAAATATAACAAATGCACAAGTTGAAAATATATGGGTAACTCCAAAACCGAGCGCTTCCCAGAAATCCACCGAGATCACAACCGTGTTTATGTCTAAACTAGATGATAATCTTTGATTGTTATTGGGCTTTTTATATTTTTCAGATTAAAATAAAGTTTTATGAGGTTAATAATTGAAACTAGACCTTCAATTAGCTTCTACATAATATACTTCCCAAAATTTCATCTTTCTAGATTATAGAATGAGTAGAAATCCCCGCGGCCGGATTTGAACCAGCGATTGGGACACGGAGACGCGCTGTTCACCGCGACATCCCGGTATCTGCCCTGCTGTCACAATGTCACAGGCAGGAATTTTCCTATCTCAATTGTGTGAGAGTCTACAGCCGGGCGCTCTTCCAGTCTAAACTACGCGGGGGTATTTCTATACTTATATTGATTCTTGATATGTCGTATTCTATTTAAAATTTTTTCAAATTTAGATTATAGAATAATTTTCTATCTATTAACCTTTCGAATAGGTTATTCGAGTGCGTTTAAAATTAAATTTGCTATTTTTCCAGTAAAGAAATCCTTATAATATACCTTTTTTTCTGCTTCTGGAATGGTTGCAGCTAAATTCCGTAAGCCTATTTTCCTCCACCTCTCAACACCACTTTCTCTTACCCTCTCATAAACGGGAGAAGAACGCAGATATGAATTCCAAATCTTTTGAAATAAATTAATTTAAACTAATCCCTAATAGTAAATTCTTTAGTTTAGGGTTATTCTAAAAATAAAAGATGGGCCCACAGGGAATTTCGCGAACCGGTTATTCCAGTTCGATTCGAACCCCGGATCTCTGGTTCTCTTCACAGCGAATATTACTTTCTCTGTTATCTACTGTACCGAAGACCAGTGCGCTATCCAACTACGTTGTGCAATAATGAATTAAATACACATCTACGCTATGGGCCCGATGAAGGAAATACAATTTTGATTTTCAATGATACTGAATAAATATTTCGTTCCTACTTATTTTAGTACGCTAGTAGTACCTCCTGTTAAAATTTTAAAATATCCATGAATAACAATGAAAAACTTAAAAGCTCCCGATAAAATTGCCCTTTTGTTGCCCTTTTTGTAATACCTTGAAAGATAAATTTTTTATAGATCCTAAGAGCACTTAAACCAGTAAATAAATGGACGAGGTCGTTTACAAATGGTAACACAATTACCTATATTGTTTGTTGAGGCGGAAACGTGCGGCGAAGCTTGGGAGAAAGCGGTAGAGGCTGTTTGGACTAAGGGTCTCGAAATCGCACAGCATTATTCCGATGAATTTAGCAAGGAAGCCTCAGTATTAATTAATGTCACCAATCCATTAAAGGAACCCAGGTTTTCCAGAAAGGATTTCGTCAGTGTTGCGATGTTTATGACAGGTCCGGACAAGAAGAAGCCCTATCGCGAGAAGCAGTATGTTCGTGATTTAATAAATGGCGATATGGATCATCGCGTACTAGAAGGCGTTGAATCGTACACGTATCACGAGCGAATTTTCAAGTGGGGGATGGTGCAGCCCAAACACCTAGAGCTTTTGAAAGAAAAACAGAAGCCATTAATAAAAATATTTGATGGTGATACACAAAAGGAATTTAATTTGGATGAGGGGATCAATCAGATTGAAATGCTTATTGAAAAAGCGAAAGACGAGTCTATTAGCCGTAAATTACAGGTGACAACTTGGCAACCCCATAAAGATTTACTAATATCTGGTGCTCCCTGCCTACAAAGGCTCTGGATACGGATTATTGAAGATAAATATATGGTCTTAGAAACAACTTGGCGTAGCCGTGACCTTTACAAGGCATGGCCTGCCAATGTTGTTGGATTCACTGAGTTTGGGAAGTGGCTAGCGGAGTGTCTCAATCTAGAATTCGTTCAATACGTGGATTACAGCAACAGCCTGCATATCTACAAGAGTGATTATGACGAAGTTGCCCGCCATTTTGAAATTATAAAAAAGCGGGAAAATTCAGCTCAGTGTTAAAGAAACCTTTTTTTTAAAAAAATAAAACATTTTTTTCAAAAAAGAACTTTTTTATTTCAAACAATTTTCATGTTTGAATTGGTAAAGAAGGAATACGCTGAAATACAGGTTGAAATTCTCGAATGTTATAGAAAATAGAAAAAAGCTTAAAATTTACAAACAGGGAAAGGAAAGGGAATAAAAAATAAATTGTATTACAACTTCTTCTCTAACTACTGCAACTTCACAAGTGTCGTCCCCAACACAACGGCATTTAACAAAATATCAAGAATTCCCATAGAAGTAATCATACAGTGTTATAAGTTGCCCATATGTATTTAAAATATTCATTCTTATTTATTTTCTTAAGCATTTTAATTAAGAAAATGATGATTACTCATTAAAATACAAAATGAACATAAATGAGGCAAATATATGCGTTATAAGGATAGAATTGATCTTTACTCTGATGCTGGGGAATGTATCGCCGAAGATATCCCTTTAGAAGCTATTTCTCCGCTTGTTAATCCTTATATTAGAAGATTCCTTCGCTTAGTCAAGTCAATTGCTTTTGTGGATCTGAAAGCAATTGAAACTATGGCACGGGCGGGTCGTGCAGGGCACACAACTTCTCTCCGACGTGATGAGGTGCAAATGCCTTGGCATAGTCGTGATTGGCCAATCCTTCAAAATGCTAAGTTGATTGCTGATTATGTTGAAGATATTCTAAAAACACCCCAAATTAACGGAGTTCCAGATGATACTGAAGTTCAGCTTTTTGAAGGTGATCAAAAACTGATGATAAAGATATCTAATCATCGAATGGATTGCGCAAGTGGACGTGCTCCTGTATATACTCTCTCAGGATTGGCAGTTGGCCAAGCTATCTCAGACTTATTTAATATCACACCTGAAACTGACCCTGATGGATGTGCCTTCTTAAAAAATATTCTATATGGCCGATATCCCCAGACTGTCACTTTTCAACCAGGTAATCCTGTCTCAGGATTCCTTAGACCACCTCAAACACAAGAAGGAATCGGAACTGGCTTCAGAACTATTATTATAAACCATCTCGCAGCTCTAGCAAATAAACGAACACTCGATTCTGTCGCTCTAGCCACAATGTTGGAGCAAGGTGCCCAGTTTGAAATGGGAAACGCTCTTGGTTGGTACGAACGGTATAATTTATTAGGAATGGCGTACCAGGGATTCAACGCAAACAACCTCGTCCTTGATCTAGTTTCTGAAAATAGATCTGGAACTGTAGGGGATATTATCCGCACTCTTATGCAGAAGGCATTAGAAACTGAAGTAATTCGTCCGAAGAGTGACAAATTTCCCGATGTTCAACCGTCTGGGTACAAATTTTATACTTCTGATGATATTCCAATGTGGAATGCTTATACTTGTGCTGGATTACTTGCAGCCTGCATTGTCAATGTAGGTGCCAGTCGGGCAGCCCAATGTGTTTCGGCCGTATTAGGCGCATTTGGTGATTTACTTTGTTTTGAATCTGGCGGACTTCCAGACCCAGATTGTGGACGCGTTATGGGGACAGGTCTGGGCTTCTGCTTTTATACCCATTCCATCTATGGTGGAGCTGGGCCTGGGGCTTTCGCTATGGATCATGTTTTAGTCAAACATACTTCCGGGTTTTTCACTCCTTGTGTCGCGGCAGCAATGTGTCTCGATGCAGGGACTCAAATATTTAGCCCTCAAATGACCTCCGGAGGATTTTTCAAAATCCGAGAGGAATTCCCCATTTTTCAAAATCCTCTCCAACAAATTGCTGAAGCTGCACTTGAAATAAAGAAAAAAATAAAGTGATGAAGAATGACAACTGAAAAGAAAAAAGTGAAATACATCCCTCAGACATATCCTGGAGCTGAAACTGTTTCTGAGCGACGCCGTAAAATTATGGACCCTAGTCGCCGCCTTCTTAAACTACGTGATATTCCCGACGATGATATAGTTATGCTGCTAGGTCACCGTCCTCCCGGCTCTCTTTATAGTTCAGTACATCCGCCACTTGATGAACTAATGGAACCTTACGATCCCATTAAATCACTTGTTGAACCAACTCCTGGTGCAAGGGCAGGAGATCGAATGCGATTTGTGCAGTTCGCAGATTCTTTCTGGAGACCTGTTGTTACACCATGGCTCCGAGCTCGGCTGTATTTTAATAGATTTCGTGGCGTGGATACCGTTATTTATTCTGGACGTGAGATATTGGAAATGCGTGAACGAGATGTTGAAGCAGCTGCAAGAATTTTAATAGAAACAGAATTATTTGATCCCGCGCGGACAGCTCTTCGGGGGCTTACGGTTCATGGGCATGCGCTCCGCCTAGATGAAAATG
>JAEOSY010000654.1 GCA_016840125.1 Candidatus Helarchaeota archaeon
ATCTAAAGCACCTCTCAATGTAGATGTTCAAATTCTCGATTAATCTTATTCAAGTACATTTAAAAATACGGTGGATCAATCTATTTTTTAGGAGAAAAGTAGCAAGTATAGGCTTTGGTATGACGCCTTTCAAAGCGCGTTGGCCCGATAAAACGTATTTTGAGTTAGCCTATGATGCCTGTAATGAAGCGTTACAAGATGCTGGTATTACAATCAAAGAGGTAGACAGTGCGGTCTATGGGATATATAATGACCTCTTTGAACGTCAGTTCATGCCCGATATTTATGTGAATGACTATATCGGAAATATTAATAAACCCGGAACGCGCGTGACCACCGGTGGGGCGACTGGTGGGTTCGCAGTTCGTACTGGTTACATGGAAATTGCAAGTGGATTATCAGATATTTGCCTTGTATTGGGTGTAGAAAAATGTAATGATTGTTACGATAAACTAACAGGTACAACAACGCCTGAGGTTCTAAAAGCAATAGCATACAGTGTAGATATGACGTGGGAATTTCCCTTAGGGATGATGGCAGCTTCGAGTTATGTTGTCCTTGTAAACGCCCACTTCTATAAATATGGCAATCCAACAGAAGAACAGATGGCAAAGGTCTCCATTAAAAACCATGGAAATGCTTTTAATAATCCGAAGGCTCAAACCCCTCTCAAACTGACTATAGATGATGTTTTAAACTCTCGAATTATTTGTTATCCTTTCAAAATGTTGGATTGTTGTCTTTATTCAGAAGCATCCGCTGCACTCATTTTGGCGTCTGAAGAGCGCGTTAAAGAATTGAAAATCAAAAATCCGATATGGATAACTGGAGTAGGGGCAGCTTGCACGGATGCTTTTACTGGAAATAGAAAAAATATCGGCTCCTTACCTTCTAATATCGCAGCCGCAAAACAAGCATATAAATTTGCGGGAATCGAATATAAAAAGGCAAAATTGGCATTTGATGTTGTAGAATTGCATGATGCCTTCACGGGACAAGAAGTAGTATCCTATGAAGAATTAGGATTTGTTGAGTATGGGAAAGGTGGGGACTGGATTGATGATGGAGGACCGGAAATGTCAGGCGAATTACCCGTAAATCCATCCGGTGGATTAATCGGCTGCGGCCATGCCGTAGGTGCTACGGGAATCATGTCAACGGGCGAAGCATTCCTTCAATTGCAAGAACGAGCTGGGAAGCGACAGGTTCCTATTACCAAAGGACGCGCCTTAAGCCATTCTATTGGGGGTCCAGGTGCTGCGTATGCTGCGGTTATTGTATTAGAACGATGAAGATGATGTTAAATGATTACTCTGCGGCTCAGGATGATATATTTATGAAATTTAAAATTAAATTAATAGCGTTTATACGAGTTTCTATCAAGATTAAAAATAAGTTATTAGAGAACCTTTTAATATTAATTCAGATCATTTTATTTTTTATGAGAAAAGTAGCAATTATTGGATTTGGTATGACGCCTTTCAAAGCGCGTTGGCCAGATAAAACGTATTTTGAGTTAGCGTATGATGCATGTAATGAAGCTTTACAAGATGCAGGTATTACAATCAAGGATGTAGACAGTGCGGTCTATGGGATATACAATGATCTCTTTGAACGTCAGTTCATGCCTGATATCTATGTCAACGATTATCTCGGGAATATTGACAAACCCGGAACCCGTGTGACTACAGGTGGGGCAACTGGTGGCTTTACTGTCCGAAGTTCCTATGCTGAGGTCGCAAGTGGGCTCTCGGATATCTGCTTGTGCCTAGGGGTGGAGAAGTGCAATGACTGTTACGATAAGCAAACTGGGACAACCACACCTGAAGTTCTAAAAGCAATTGCTTACTCGGCCGATATGACCTGGGAATATCCATTGGGAATGCTCGCAGCCTCTAGTTATGTAGTACTCGTCAATGATCACGTCTATCAGTATGGAAATCCAACGGAGGAGCAGATGGCGAAGATCTCTATTAAAAATCATGGAAATGCGATCAATAATCCGAAAGCCCAAGCACCAATGAAACTTACTGTTGAAGAAGTCTTGAATTCGCGAATTATCTGCTATCCCTTCAAGATGTTGGATTGCTGTTTGTACTCGGAAGCCTCAGCAGCACTCATTTTAGCTTCTGAAGAAAAAGTGAAAGAGTTAAAGGTCGAACAACCCATCTGGCTCGCGGGTGTCGGCGCGGCCTGTACTGATTCCTTCATTGGTAATCGAAAAAGTATTGGAGCATTACCATCGAATATTGCAGCTGCAAAGCAAGCCTACAAATTCGCGGGATTAGATTATAAAAATATTAAAAATCTCTTAGATGTCGCAGAACTCCATGATGCTTTTACTGGACAAGAAGTTATTTCTTATGAGGAACTTGGTTTCGTTGAGTATGGAAAGGGTGGTGATTGGCTAGATGATGGAGGACCAGAAATGAGTGGTGAACTACCCGTAAATCCTTCTGGAGGGTTAATTGGGTGCGGACATGCGGTCGGTGCCACTGGAATCATGTCAACTGGTGAAGCGTATCTTCAATTACAAGAGCGTGCAGGTAAACGTCAAGTCCCCATTAGTAAGGGTCGAGCCATTTCCCATTCAATAGGAGGACCGGGAGCTGCTTATTCAGCAGTAATTGTGATGGAGAGGTGAAAAAAATGACGAAAAAGTACCATGAAATAGATGATCTCATCATAATGAATTACAAATATGCATTAGGTGGACAGTCACATTTCTTCATAGAACTCAAAGATAAGAAGAAGATCTTGGGTGCAAAATGTGAAAAATGTAATACTGTATATTGTCCTCCACGAATAAATTGTTCCAAATGTTATCATCCAACTAGTTGGGTTCCTCTCAAGGACACGGGGACAATTAGGGTAAGTACTTTAGTCTGGTTCAGTACTTCAAAGTTTATCCAGAATGTACCCTATGCAGTTGGGTATGTTCAAATCGATGGCGCAACTACGGCGATAAATCAAGCAATTTTCTCAACATCTCTTAAGCCTTCAAAAATACGTCCTGGGGCGCCTGTCCGTGCCGTGTTTAAGAAGGAGCGGGAAGGGAAGGTCACTGACTTTTTCTTCGTGCCCGTGGATGAATATGAGGAATGGATTAAGAAACCAGAATTTGAGGGTGGTAAAAGTGGGTGAAGGTAAGACTGAATCCGAAAAGATTTTGAAATTAATCAGTGAGAATGTTAAGGCTCAAAAAATTCTCGCTGCAGAAAATTGGAACGTAGTTTTTCAGTTTGAGTTAGATGATGAACCTGACCCTTTCTACATTGAAGTCAAAGACGGGAAAGCAACTCTTCAAACTGGCGCGCATTCAGATCCTACATTGATCATCGCTGGTGAAGGCGCAAGTGTTGCGAGAGCATCTCGAGGCCAAGGTGATTTTACCCATTCAATCAGCCGAGAGGAAGTCGAAGTAAAGAAAGGCAAGATAATTGAACTAATTCGGTATGGACGTGCAATCGCAGCTGCCCTTAAAGGTAAAAAATAACCTTCCCTTTTTTTCTAAATTTAAGCGAAATTTACTCTATTTTTTGAGATTTTTATAAACTTCTCGTTTAATTAAAAAGCGGAGTATTTCTGAGGTGCCTGCCCCTATTTTACCAAGGCGGACATCACGAAGTAACCGCCCCACCACGTATTCATCCGTATATCCTATACCCCCTAGGACCTGTAGCGCGTCATCACAAACTTCTAGTCCATAATCACTCGCAAAAACGCGCGTAATTGCAGACAACATGGGAATATTTTTACCCAAATCAATGAGCCGACTTGCTTTCAGGATCAATGCGGAAGCAGCTTCAATCTTGATTGCCATTTCTGCGATTTTGAAGTTGACTCCTTCAAATCTTGAAATCGGTCGATTGAATTGCACGCGTTCCATGGAGTATTTAATTGCGGTTTCAAAAGCAGCTTGCATGATTCCGAGCATCGTACTCGCGAAGATAAGTCGTTCTGTATCGAACTGGTTCATCATAATCTCATATCCTTGATTTTCCTTTCCAACTCGGTTTTCAATAGGAATTTCACAATTATTAAACTTTAAATGTGCAGCGGCAATACCTTCCATCCCATGTAAATTATAGACTTTCTCAACTTTAAATCCTGGATTATCTGTTGGAACGAGATAACAACTCATATTTTGGCGTGGGGGTGCATTCTTATCGGTTATAGCAAAGACTAGCATGTAATCCGCTACTCCACCATTAGTTATAAATCTTTTTTCGCCATTTATGATATATGAGTTTCCCTTCTTTGTTGCCTTAGTCTGAATGGACGAAACATCACTCCCAGCCATCGGCTCAGTTATGCCTAAGCATGCAATTTTATCGCCACTAATTACTTTTGAAAGAATCTTTTCACGTTGTTCCTCAGTACCATATTTTCTAATAGGTTTTCCAAATAAAAGACATGAGGCCCCTCGAATCATATTGGCGGCTCCACTAGCTCGGGCAATTTCTTCAGCTATGATAGCTTCTTGGGCCCACCCTTTTTCTTGTCCACCATATTTCTTCGGGTGTGTATAGCCCAGATACCCCTCTTTACCCATCTTTTTAATGAGGGTGCGTTGATATTCCCCTGCTACGATTTTATCCATATATGGAAGAATTTCGGTCGTTGCGAATTGGCGTACTTTTTGACGTAAAGCATTTTCTTCTTCGGAATAGAAACGATGGCGATTACTAGGTGCTCCTTGTAATTCCTTATAGACTTCCCGTTGAATTAGGAATCGCATAATTTCACTCGAACCTGCTCCAATCATTCCCAACTTTATATCTCGCAAATAACGCTCCACAGGATAATCTTTCGTATATCCAACACCCCCAAGGATTTGTACAGCATCATTGCAAACCTCAAATCCATAATCACTTATGAATGTTTTCGCAATTGCGGCCTCTTTCGTGGCTGGCACCTTCGGTGTAAGGTCACAGATTCGCGCTGCCCGTACCAGTAAAGCCTCCATAGCCTCAAGCTTTATTGCCATATCTGCAATTTTAAAGCTTACTCCTTCGAACTGCGCAATAGGTTTTCCGAATTGAACACGCTCGGTTGAATATTTTGCAGCTACTTCAAATGCGGACCGTGCAATCCCCCGAAGAGTACCTGAGTAGAAGGTACGTTCACCATCTAATTCATCCATGAGAATACGGAAGCCTTGATTTTCTTTTCCAAGTAAATTTTCAAGGGGGATTTGACAGTTCTTAAACCTTAAATGTGCCGTTCGGGTCCCATGCATCCCAAGCAAATCATATACCTTTTCAACTTCGAATCCTGGAGTATCAGTATGGAAAATAAAGGCGCTCATGCCTTGATGCGCATTCACTTCTTTGTTTGTAATTGCGAACAGGCAAATATAATCCGCATCCGCCCCATTTGTAATAAATCGCTTCTCACCGTTAATAATCCAGCATTTATTAGCTTCATCTAGTACCGCAGTAGTTTGCATGCCGGCTGTATCCGAGCCTACCAGTGGTTCTGTTATGCCAATGCAAGCAAGCTTTTCCCCCGCAATAATTGGTTTGAGATATTTTTCTTTTTGCTCTTCCGTACCAAATCCCAACATTGGGGTTCCAAACAGTATAATCGTGGCGCCCCTCGCCATATCAAGTGCTCCATTAGCGCTTCCAAGCTCCTGCGCTAGGATCGTTTCTTGAACCCATCCCCTGCCTTGCCCTCCATACTTTTTTGGGTGAATCATGCTCAAATACCCTTTTTTCCCAAGCAATCGTAATAATTCCCGAGGAAACTTACCTTTTTCAATTTCCTCGATGTGTGGTGTAATCTCCTCTTTGATAAACTTTTGAATTTCTTCACGAAATTGTAATTCTTCTTCGGTAAAGAGACAATTCAACATTTAAAAGATGCTCCTCTGCGTTTTTCTAGACTACCTAACTTGATTGAAGCTAATAACTATTCCTAAGGCGTTAAATTTTTTTAATTCCTTTACATTTTTCAAGTGTGAAATCATCCAACCGTAACTCATTTTTTTTGTTAAAAGGAAATTTTCTACAGCCCTCGGGTTTAAGTTCTTGAATAAAACAAATATTACCCCTCAGAAATGGGCAGTCGTCGGACATTTCAGTAATAATTGTATAATTTAATCCCATCTTCATACCTTCTAAAATAATTTCAAAACTTTTTGGATTTAAAATTGGTCTATTACTCCAATCAAGTTTGAAAAACGGTCTGTCAATATTAAACCCACGACCTTCACCTATATAGGTATGATTTTCTAATACGAACTTTATCAATTTCTCCCTCTTTTTCTCGCTCATTGCTTCAAGAAAATAGGGGGATATCGATTTGGGGTTAATTTGTACATACTTTAAGTAATTTTTCCTCTCATCGCGTTTCCAATTCAAAATATCACGCTTTGAAAGAGAAACCTCGACAGATTCCTTACAGCAATTCGCACATCTCACACAATTATAATGGTAATTGGAATCATTGCCCATAATTTATGATTAAGGAAATGCAATTTTTCAGTATTTTGGTTGCCTAATAGATAAAAGATAAATATCGAATTAGGACTGCAATGTTCGAGGGATTCCGATAAAATAACTATAATAGAAATTATATTTTCACAACGATTTTGATAAATTTCCTCTCTCCGGGCTCCAAAAATTTGTTAAAAGCAGCCTCTATTTCCTTTAGAGACACGATTTCTGAGATTAGTGGACCGAGAGCAATTTTCTTTTTCTCGAATAACTCTATTGCATCGTGGATATCCTCGCTACTATGGCTTATTACACCCTTTATACCTATCTCCTTAGTATTCAGCATCATTAGTGGGAAGGAAACCTTTCCTCTATACATGCCTTCTAAGGTAATAGTTCCCCCCCGTTTTATCATATCTAGTGCCAGCATGAAGGCTTTTTCAGTGCCGGCACACTCAAAAATATACGAGGGAGCTCCATTTTCCTTAAAAAACTTTCTAAGTTTCGCTTTACTTGGAGGAAAAGTCACGGTCGCCCCTAACGTTACAGCCCTTTCTCTTAAAAATTGATGCGGCTCGATAACTATTATATATTCCGGGTCTCTCTCACTCAACAACACACTCAGGGTCGTTAATCCGATGTTTCCACCACCAATAATTGCTATTTTCTCATACGACCCGATTTTTGATAATTTCATGCCACGCACCCCAATCGCAACCGACTCTACTAATGTGCATTCCTCAAATGGAATTGTTTTTGGTGCATGGAATAAGAACTCCTTCGGAACCTTCACGAATTCCGCAAAACCTCCATCATCGAAAATCCCTAAGCCTCTCAACTCCCCTTTAAAGACATCCAGCTGTACATTTATCCCTACTACTCTGTCTCTGATATTAAACCCCGAAATATTCTCTCCAAGCTCAACAACCTCTCCAGCTAATTCGTGCCCCATTATCAGCGGCGTCTGAAATAACTTGCCAACATAATTTGTGATATCGCTTCCACAGATTCCACAATAATGCACCTTCACTAATGCATCATCCGGACCGGGGGTCGGTTTTGGATAATCTTCCCGATAAACCAACTTTTTGATATCCTCAAAGACCGCAGCCCTCACTTCTATTCATCTCCAGAACTTATTTCTTTTTAGCTTGCATTTTTTTAAGATAACTCACTTTCGCGACATGCTGCACGTATGGTAGGTCTAGAGCATTTTTGGGGGTTAAAGATCTCAGATCAAGCTCGAGTTCCTCTGATTTTTTATCTATCCAAGTTTCGCGATAACTTTTAGCTAAAATACTTGCACTTGCCACTGATATGTTTTCTTCAGCATGGGGTTTTTGTATTATTTCAAAGAGTGAGGGATTAATCTTTCGTGAAAGGCGAATGTTTGTGATATATCGATTAAATTCATCGATAAGAATGAGATCCGCTTTAATTTTTTTAGGTTTGAGTAGATCATGGACCTTACTAATCGCCATTGAATGCGCCCATGCGATGATTTCATCCAGCTTCTTCTGCTCATCATGGAACTCTTGGATCAGTTCATTGAAGCGTTTCGGATGCGTCGGAACACAATATGTGGCTAATGCGGTTTTTTTGATAAGAGGTGTGAGCTCTTGAATCCGTGAAACCGATAAATCTTTACTGTCCATTACACCGTTCGCCTGAAGAAAAAGGCTTTGGTCTTTATCTAAACAAACGGCACATACAACTAAAGGACCTAACCATTCTCCTTTCCCCGCCTCATCTGACCCAATAATTATTTTTTCATTCCTCATTACATTTGAAAGAATTTCTTCCATCATTCTTGTCATTTTTATTATATTCTGAAAAACTATCTTCCCAGAATTATATACCACCACTAATTTCCCCGCAATTTTACCCCTTAACAACTCATATTGACTTGTTGTGGTGAGCTCGTTGAAATCTTCTTGATTCTTCAATTGAGCAGTGAATTTATCTAAAAATTCCTTTGCAACTTTGATGGAAATGAGATCTCCCAAGAATATCTTCCTCGACTAATTTTTGTACTAATCAAAGACAACATAAATAGTTAAAACCACATACTAAATTAAGTACTTCAGTATAATCAATAGAGGAATTTGGAATGACAATCGGAAAGTTAGTAAAAGCACAGGCTCAAAAGTTCGGTGACAAAGTGTTTTTGTATTGGGAAGACATGACCGTTACCTTTGATCAGTTGAATAAGATTACAAATAAAGTCGCAAACATGTTATATGAATTGGGAATTCGTAAAGGGGACAAAGTAAGTGTTTTCCTCCCTAATATGCCTGAATATGTGTATTTATATTTAGGAATTCCGAAAATAGGTGCCGTGATTGGTCCTGTAAATGCTTTATTTAAAGGACGGGAAGTGCAATTTGTCGTCAGTCACTCAGAAGCAAAAATCCTAGTTACCATACCAAAATTCATGGACGTCGTGAATGAGGTTCGGGAGAAATTACCCGACCTTAAACACGTGATCGTGATAGGCGAACCAATAGACGGGACCTTAAAGTACCAGGATTTAATGGATAAAGCTTCCGAATCAGCTCCTCCTCCAGTTGAAATTAATGAAAAGGAGGATCCCGCAGCGATTCTTTATACTTCCGGAACCACTGGCTTTCCTAAAGGCATCCTTCAAACTCATTTTAATATCAAACGGAATGCTGATATGATTACCAAAGCATTAAACCCAAAACCCGATTATCGATTTATGTTAATTCTCCCGTTATTCCACGTGAATGCGCAAATTGTGACAGTTATGATGCCTTTGACTCTTGGCGCGAGTTGTATTTTAACTCCTGGGTTCTCCGCCACCAAACATTGGAACACTGTAGCTAAATATCGTGCTTCTACCTTCAGCGCTGTTCCAACGATCCTCTCTGTCCTATTACGAATCCCCCATAAGGATTTAGATCTGAGTTCATTGAAGTTTGTTATCTGTGGTGCGGCTCCTTTACCAGTAAAAGTGATGCAGGATTTCGAATCCACTTTCAATTGCAAGGTTGTTGAAGGGTATGGACTAACTGAAGGCACATGCGCCTCCTCAGTAAATCC
Source organism: Candidatus Helarchaeota archaeon (assembly GCA_016840125.1). The sequence continues at coordinate 9,507 of JAEOSY010000654.1, forward strand.
TATGCCAACTGAAACCGAAGATCGGAGAAAAATTGGAAGCATAGGACTTCCTCTACCTGATACTGAAATGAAAATCGTAGATGAAAAAGGTAATGATGTTCCGTCTGGTGTGAACGGTGAAATTATCATTAAGGGCGATAACGTCATGAAGGAATATTTTAAAAATCCCGAAGCCAATGCACAAACGCTCAAAGATGGCTGGCTCTATACTGGGGATGTCGGTTACATGACGGAAGATGGCTTCTTCTTCATCATCGATCGTAAAAAAGACATGATCATCCGTGGTGGTGAAAATATCTATCCACGGGAGATCGAAGAAGTGCTCTACTCCTACCCCGGCGTATCCCTAGCGGCCGTGATCGGCAAACCTGATGAGATTTACGGGGAAGTTCCCAAAGCTTTTGTTGTAATGAAAGAAGGCGAGACCGCAACGGCAGATCAAATCCTTGCCTTTTGTAAGAAGAACCTTGCAAATTATAAGGTCCCCCAATTTGTGGAATTCCGCGATGATCTGCCGAAAAATCCTACGGGGAAAATCATGAAGGTCCCTCTACGTGAGGAAGAAAAGGCAGAGTAAACCAAATTTTCCATTTTTTTAAGGGATGATTATGTTTGTCGCTTGGTTAAATTTCGCAGTGTTGAATGTCTCTGGCGCTTTATTTACTTATATTTACATCCTCAGCGTTATGCCCATTACCCGTGAAGAAAAAAGAGGCGAACGAGCTTGGAATGAATGCGCTCGCTACCGAATGATATCTGGCTTCCTCGAATTCGTGATGATGGTCAATCTAATCTTATGGATTTGGTTTCCAATCCCCGAATTAACCTGGATCGTGCATGAAAATTTTGTTATAGGAATAATAATTGGAGTTTGTATCGCGATCCCTTGCTTGCTGATTTTATTTAAGGGCTTTTTGGATGCTGGGAGCGAAACCATGACCCCTTCTAAAGAAACCACTATGTATGGAGGAATCTATAACCATATTCGCCATCCTCATACTGTAGGGGAAATGCCATTATTTATCGTGGTTGCCTTTGCCGTAAACTCCCTCTTTCTTGTTCTTTGGGCAACTATTTACATTCTCATAACTGTCCCAATTATTATCCATTACGAGGAGAAAGATCTTGTGAAACGATTTGGAGATGTTTATATTGAATACCAAAAAAATACTGGTGCCTTCATTCCTAAATTCAGGAAAAGAATGAAATATGACAGGGAGCCTAGTTCCTAAAATCTAGAGGATGAATTGAATGCGTTTTTTTTCGGCAATAAAGAATTTCTTTTCAAACTTATTGAAAAGAGAGAAGAATGGCGAAGAGACAAGTTCCGAAGAGCCGGTGAATGAAGTGTCAGATGAAGATGCCATAAGAAAATTTGCAGAAAAATACATTAAAGCCCTTAATAAAGGCGATCATAAATGGTTCCTGAAGAACGTTGATTTTCACGGGATGTGGGAATGGAATAAAGAGCAGATGGGCGACAGTTATACGCAAACACCTGAAGAATTTGAAAAAGAATTCAATGATGGCGCGTATATATTAAAAAATAAGTGGGACAAACAATTTTCAATCAAATCGATTACAATCGAGGGCGAACGTGCAAAAGTTGAAATTGACGCTGTGGGTGCCAAAAGTATTGGATCTCCCCTAGTCTTAAGCAAAAAATCAGGTAACTGGAAATATATCATGGGGGCCGTTTGGTTCTGGTAATTCCCCTTTTTTTTTATAAAAAAAGATAAAATTAGAAATCATCATCTTCGATGTCTTTCACGCCTGTTGCTATTGAGCCCGTTGAGAATAGTTTCCAATACCCGTACTTGTTTTTCTTCATTTCTACGGGAGTTGGAAAATCCTTTCCCCCTGATTGGATGAATATCTTACTTGCTTTCTCGCCTCGTTTACATTTATCCTCAAGTACCACTAGATCATTATCATAGGAATATGCTTTATACTCATTCTCTGGCGTTCCTCCCAGATATGATTTAGGGGTATCTGGATCCTCTTTCATATGAGTGATTCGAAACTTCTCCGTGGGTCCAAGTAATCCTTTATCATTCAGGCGATTTTTGGGTACCGTCATTGCACACATTTTTTCGCCCTCGTCATTTCCATTGACGTATTCTATTGCTCCGATGATATAGCATTTAGTAGCTCCTTCTTCTGTTGTTCCTAACTTTTTCCATAACTTCTCAAATTCACTTAGGTTCATTCTTATTACCTCTTTTAATTATAATTTCATTTTTTTTTCGTGTAATTATTATAATCGGAACCCCATTAAAAGTTTATATCTATAGTTTCTGCACACTTTTACTATCGAAGTGATGATTATGCCCCGTGATGAACATTTTGATAAAAATTACCCCCCGTCCTTGAACAGCTTGATGAAGCAGAAATCCTTAGCCAATTTCTAAAAAAAAGCACAAATAATACTGGGGTATGGGATGGAGTTCTACACTAATTACCAAAATTATTTAGGGGATTAGGGTAAAGGATTTTACATTTTTAATATATTTAAGATTTCGGTCTCGTCAAAAAATAATCAGAGTTTGATTATTTCACGCTAAATGTAGCAAGATTCCGCTTAGTAAATCTCTTTTTTGCATAGATGATTGAAAGAATTGTTACACCGATACCCAGTAAAATGTAACTCATTGAATCCCAGATCTGTTGTAATAAAGTTAATTCGATTTCAAGGTCAAATATCAAATTAGAGGAAGAAATATTACCCGATCCTAAAAATTGGAATTCAATTTTCAAACTCGTAGCGTACGAGGGTGTCAAAAGAGAAAAGTTGATCATTCCGTTAGTATTAGTTGTAATATTAAAGAATTTATCATTGATACTTAATTGTATTTTATGATTAGGGAGGGGTGTCCCATTTAATGCGTATAAAACCGCCTGTATTGTAATTTCTTTTCCGGTAGATTCTTTGAATGGTCCTGTATATTCAAACTTCAAAATTGTAATTTTTTTTGTTAGGTTCGAAAATTGATACACAGGAGTGCTGTTAAACCTAAAATTAAAAGAAATATAGGCTTCTTGGATTCGCTTCGGAGGATCCCATATCAATGAGGCAGTTCCATTTGAACCGAATTCCAATAATCCAAGATTCCAATTAGTATTATTATAATGCGCTCCAATTTCGATGGACTCACTTATTTTAACTCCATGGCTCACCAAACTATCTGTGATGCTTATGAGGCAAGAGATACTAGTTTGGTTTTCATATCGATAAAATGAAGCGTCCAATTCAGTCGGGCGTCTTTTCACTTCTACAGAGTGATTGAATTTGACACTCTTACCACTTGGGATCGGATGGGCAATAAAATTGATGATATATCCTCCCGCGGTATTAGGGCTATTGAGAGTCGCCAAATATTGATTTCCGTTCTTTGAACAAAATCCACTTTCAAATTCAGAACTGAAACTGATATTTGCTTCAAAACTACTTTGAATTATAAAGAAAATTTTTGAGAAATTGGAATCATCATACTCCACATACGTATAAATGCTTTCAGGATTGAGTAAAGTACAATTTATAGACTGTTCTTCATCGAATATTTCAAACTGATAGGGATAACTTGTGGGCTCGTAGTCCGTTGTCGCATCATTTTCCAATTGAATAGTACAGATCCCCGCTTCGAGCGCAGAACAATTCACCGTAAAATTTAGGATACCCTGAGAATCAGTATTTTCTGAAAAATTTAGGGTATTTTCCCCATTGCTTAGGTTAATCTTAATACGTCCATTCGCAAACGCATAAGTTTCAGTATGTTCGTTATGAATGAAAAAACTCAGATTCAGGAAATCGGATGAGAAGATTGCTGAAGGTGGTCCTTCAAGGAGAGAGTAATTTAATTGAGCTTTTCTTATTTCTGTATCGTTCTCTGTTTGATTAGAGTATATGATGAAATCCATCGGATTAGACATATTAAATATTTTTATCTTTATTCGTCCTTTACAGAGATCAGATGCATTAAAGCGAACGGGGGTAATGGAGAAAATCTCAGTCACGTTGTGAAATTCGACACCCTCGATTAAACTATTTCTATATTCAAACCAAGTCGGTTTATCCAGGCCAATCATTCCATACTCTCTTAAATACCCTGGATTACACTGCATGGAATAAATTGTTGAGACTGTAACATTTTCTCCTATCTCTGCAAAGGTCTTATCGACCGTTAGATTGTAGATACTGACAGTGCCATAATCATCCAGCGTTCGGAAACCAATTCTATTGGGGTCATATTCTTGAACTAGGGTTGTGGTATCATCAAAAATCCATGGTGTATGTGTGCTTATCAAAGAATTTAGGCAAAGAAAAAAGAAAAGAGCAGTGATTATGCAAGACGATGTTTTTCTATACAACTATTGTCATACCTCTTCCTCAGATTAGTTATGAACTAGGGGTTCAATTAGCGACTTCCAACCATCTTTAATTGTGCAAGAACTTGCCCCTGTAATTTCAGCCAAAAGTCTTTGAGTAAAAATCGAGCTATATCGCCATCTCTTGGACAGACACTTTTCCATCCCATAAACCGCTGAAACCGCAAGGAAGTAAGGATTTCGTCCACCCCTCTCTTCAGTAGGAAGCCGTTCTAGGAGTGACTGCGTTTCAATTATAAGAACTTTCTCAAATTCAAATTCGGTCTTTGGGATTTTTGATTGTACGCGTTGTTTGATTCTGCCATCTGAAAGAATTTGATTGACTACTGCAGGAACATACTGTTCGCTCTTTTTACTGCGAAGGTTTATAGGAACCCCGTCAAGCTCACACTTAAGTAACAACGCTGTTCGAATAATACTGTAACTAGAGACTCGGTGTCTAAATTTTTTAAACGAGGCTGCAACTTCCTTAACCGTTAAAATAGCGCCGCTTTTTGATTCTTTCATAGCTAAAACAATACAAACGGCTAATAATTTCATACGAATGTTAGAGCGTTTAATTTTCTCTATTTCCTGCAATTTCCTGGAAAATTTTTGATAGAAGTGTGTTGTCCTCGCCGCATCATCACGGGACAGTTTGAGATCTGAACTTATTAGGCTAAATTGTGCCAAAACTCGAAAGTCTCGTTCCCGCTTCGCAATATGACTTTTTAATTCGTATCTCTTCTTCAACCTTCTATATAGAAAACGGCTTCGAGGAGATAATGGGCGATAGTTACAATCATGCAAGTATCTTGTGTTGTGGAAGTCTATATAGCTCCCCATTCCATCAACGAGTTCCCCACGTGCTCCAGGGGACATATTTTTAACACGAGCGGTCAGGCTAGAAACTCTTTCTGGTGGGAGTTCAATTCGCCGTTCAAATTCATGACCTAAAACAAGACCACATTTCCAACAGATAAACTCTCCTTTAGCAGGATCATATATCTCTTCATGACCACCTTCTGGACATAACAAATCTTGATTTATAGATTCATTCATGGTACAAACCCCAGTTATTTAGCTACAAAGATAGTCCCACTCCCAATCTTAAAGATGTGGGGTCTAAGTCTTGGGTTTAATACACAAATAAATACCCTCAAACGACCCCTTTGTATTATGAAAAGTATAAAAAAAGGGGGATACGGGCGGGGGGTAATTTCCAAGTTGCGCATTTTTGAAAAATTTGAGGGGTTTTTATATGCTCATCAGGTTATGTGGTCAGCATTAAAAT
>JAEOSY010000655.1 GCA_016840125.1 Candidatus Helarchaeota archaeon
AGATGGTCCATCACGGTTTTCATATGCCCATTTCGCGGGTTCTATCTTTGATGTTACATGGACCTCTACATTAGGAGGGAATGACGTTTATACAGTCGATCTCTTCTCACGAGTCATGACAGGTTCCATGAATTTTCCAGCTGGTTCGCATTCACCTGCATGGATCTTTACAAACGTTTCGCTCGGTGACACAGTACCAATAGCTGTAATGCTGACTGGAGATCATATGTTTAATGTTTCAGGGGAATTAGAGTACTTCCTTCCAGATTTTGGACCAGTGAATATCTGGGTCCTAGCGGATTTAACTACTCCAGGTTATTTTGCTTGGTATGAGAAAAGTTCTGGCATTCTCATCAATGGAACATTTCCATTCATTATCATGGATTATACTTTTGATTTCGTAGATACTAATACGCAATTTAATTACATCCCGAATCTTTATGCTCCCGAATTAACTTCGGCGTCTGTTATCCCCTCAGCAGGTAATCAGACCACGCTCTTCAACTTTAGTGTAATTTACACTGATTTTGATAATAATTTTCCTGTTTATATGAACGTGAGAATAAATGGAACGAGCTTAGCCATGGGGAAGATAAATCCTTTAGATGAGAATTATATCGATGGATGTGCATATCAACTCTTGATTTATCTACAACCAGGAATGTACGAGTACTTCTTTGAATGTGCAGAATGGAGTTATTCCAATTCAACAATGTTATTTACTGGACTGAATGTAAGTAGAATAAATTTGAACTCCCCTTTACTCAGTGCGGGACAGGTGACTCCTGGGGTGGGTTACAGAAGATCACCATTTATCTTCAGCGTTAATTACTCAGATGTTGATAACAACGCACCCCAATATATGAATGTGACAGTAAATTCAACCTCATACACGATGATCAAGCAAAACTCCTTGGACACCAATTATATGGATGGCTGCATTTATATCCTACCCTTGAGAATCAACGTGACTGGGAGTTATACCTATTATTTCAACTGTTCCGATGATAGCTTCACTGCTAATTTAGGACCATTTATTGGTCCCACCGTTATAGATGGGCAATTGTTTGACGGCATGTACATCAACTATACATTTGGAGTCATGGGATTGGGATTTTTCCCGTCAAGATTCGAATATACTTTCAACTCAGGATCGAGCTTCCATTGTGTATTTGACTCTATGATAGGGGTAATTTCATGGGATGTAGATCTCTTAACACGAATTATGATCAATTCTATAGGTGGGTTTCCACCTGGCACACACACCCCAGCATGGATCTTTACGAACGTGTCAATTGGGGACTTGGTTTTAATTTCTGTGCTTGGTGAGGGTGATCACACTTTCAATGTCACAGGGCAGTTGATATATGAACTTCCAGGTTACGGTCCCTTAGAAGTCTGGATTTTAGAAGATCTCACCCAACCCGGTGGAATTGCATGGTATGAAAAAAGCACCGGTATACTTCTAAATGGTACCTTCGTCTTTGCGGGTGGCGACTATACTTTTAATTTTGTCGAAACCAATGTCGAATTTGGTTATCTCGCTAGCTATTTAGCTCAGGGAGGCGTTCTACCATTAACAGGATCCTCTTCGAATTCCTATAATTTTACAGTTACCTATATTAATTTGGACAACATTTCACCAACAAATGTTCAAATAATTCTAGATTTAGTTCCATATACCATGACGAAGGTTAACCCCTTAGATTCAGATTATACGGATGGTGTTACATATCAATATCTTAATAATTCGATGTCCGTAGGGCTCCATAACTTCTCTTTCCAAACAGTCGTCGGAATTGATGTATTACTCTACCCATATTCAGGCATCTCTATTATTGGTCCAAATGTCACAGCTTTTGAATTTAGTGACCTATTCAATGGACAGGTTACACCAGCGACTGGAAATGAAACAACTACTTATCGATACACGGTTATATATCAAGATACTTTAAATAATACTCCTACATGGGTGCGGGTTTATATCGATGGGATTCCATTTGATATGACGAAAGATCCTTCCGACAATGATTTCACCAATGGCGTTGAGTACTACTATGAAAATTCATCCCTAGCCCTTGTTCCTCATACTTACTACTTCGAGGCAAATAATTCAACTACAATTCTACGAGACCCTGACGCTGGTGTATTAAACGGACCGCGAATCATCGTACGGGACTATCAAAGTATCTATACGGATACCCCTCCGATTATCGATGGAGTTTTCAATGCCTCAGAATGGAGTGAGGCATATCATTTCTCGACTCAAATAGATATGTATGATTTGATGAGTCCAGCTACTCCACTTTATACATTAAATATTTCAATTTGGATATTGAACGACGGACTGAATATTTACATGTGCGTTATTATAGAGAATGAGACCTACAATGATATGGGTAATGGTGACATGCTCGCTTTAATTTTTGACAATAATAATAATCTGGTGCTTGATCCCAATGAGCATGGTTACTGGATTGGAACGGACCCTGTATCCCCATACTATAGTGCTCATGATTGTTATTATGACTTAGCCACCTTTACACCAGACAGCAGCATGGGTGGGACTGAAGATGGGAACGTCACAGTTTCCCATACGAATATGATTAATGGAGCTCTTGGGAATTATACCTTTGAATTTTGGATGCCATTTGCGTCCTCAGACTCCCTTGATTTACAACTCACGAATGGGAGTCAGTTCGGCATTAAATTCATTTATATAGATTATACGATAGGGTTGGTTGGAGCATTTGGTACGGTCCCGTTCATTACCTCACCAATGGAATTTTCTGATGCAACAACTTACGCTACCTTGACATTGGAACCTCCATCACCGTTAAGCAATCACCCGCTAGATATGGTAATTTTAGAGAATAGTTCTAATGTTAATATTACTTGGCGACTTCAGAGTAAATATCCTATAGGAATGTATCAAGTTCTTCTGAATGGGACGCCCCTTCAGGGGTGGCAAGCTTGGCCGGGAAATTATACAGATCTCGTCATACAAGTCAATACAACCACAGTGGGGATTTGGGCTTATACTATCTTATATAACGATTCTAGAAAATGGGGTGCTCCAGATACCGTGATGGTCACTGTAGATGACCGACCTTGGCTTATCTCATCACCAATGGATGTCATGGTTATACAAAATTCAACTGGCAACTTATTGAATTGGAACTTTGCCGATAAGATAGAGGCCGGAGTCTATACTGTCTATATTAACGGATCCCCCTATCTCATCAATGTGCCATGGATCAATAATACAGCGATAAATGTGGGTATCGATACTGATAGTGGGATTGGAGCTTTTAATTACACCGTACGCTATTGGGACTTCAATGGATTTGAAGGACTGCCAGATAGTGTCATTGTGACCGTCAATGATATACCCACTGCATTCGGAGGTGCCTTAGTAAATAATACATACATCTTCCGAAATGAAACTAGTCATATCATTAATTGGACTATTTACGATAGTCTAGGTGCATCTGGCACATGGCGAGTCCTGCTAGATGGTTTACCCTATCTTAATTGGACTGCTTGGAGCTCTGGAGTATCATTTACCGTTCCTATTGATACTGATAGTGGGATGGCTCTCTTTAATTACACTCTACAATTCCAAGATATTTATAGCACTTTTGGTTTGGATGATCATGTCTTCATAAATATCATCGATCTGGATTCCACACTGCCTAGTGGGAACATAACCTATCCAATTGGTAACAACTCCATCCAAACAGGTTCTATTATTTCGATCAGTGGGTTTGCGAATGGAACAGGGAGCGCACTTACCGATATTTCTATTAATTCATCCGACTATACCCTTGTTATTAGTCCAATAGGACTACCGGAAGGTATATTTCAATTTAACAACAATACAGCCATCCCGAATGGATTAACGACACTGGAGATAAATATAACAGATATGGGAAATAATTCAATAATTCTTGTTATTATTTTTACAGTGGATAATGAACTTCCCACCATTATTGTAACTAACCCCTCATCGAACGGAGTTGCACTAGCTGGTCCATCTATAACAATTGATGGCTTTGCAGACGGTACTTTTTCAAATATTACCCTCTTTTCAATTAATAACTCAGATTTTAGTATAACTTTAGATCCAACTAATCAATCTTCAGGCAATTTTCAGCTAACAAACAATACTGCTATCCAAGGATACACCGCGATTGAAATTTCCATTACGGATACTGCGAGCCTAACCAATACACTTGTAATTTGGGTTTACGTTGATTATGTTCTTCCATTGGGGAGTGTCAATATCCCAGCAGGCAACTTTTCAGTTCAAACGGGAAATAACATTACTATAGCAGGATTTGCGGATGGTACAGGAAGTCCTATTCAAGATGTCACAATCAATTCCACAGATTATACTTTACTCGTGAGTCCTGTTGGACAAGTATTTGGGCTCTATGCATTTTTGAATAATACTCCTATTCAAAACGGAATGACTACGTTGGCGATTAACATCACAGATTTAGGGAATAATTCGGTCATTTTGATCATTACCTTTATAGTGGATAATGCTGCTCCCACAATTACGATTCTATCACCCTCCAATGGCGCTTCTATTGGTATTAATCTTGTAAATATCTCAGGAGTCGTAAATGGCACCCTCTCAAACATCGTAAGTATTCTAACAAATGATTCCAGATTTGTTATCAATATCGATCCTACAAATTCCACCTTTGGTCCTTTCTCGTTCGTAAATACATCGAACATTCAAGGTTCTATTACCGTAAGAATAACGGTAGTTGATGAAGGTGGACTTTCCAGTTTTGATCTCATTCAGATTTATGTAGATAGTCTGGCACCGACTGCAATTTGCACTAACATTCAGTCTGGTGGGGCAATAGGTGGGAATATATTACAAATAATTGGTATCGCAGATGGAACTGGAAGTCCGATCTCAAACATTACAATTAACGAAACCCGATTTACTCTTCAGCTCCCTGGTCCAATTGGAAACTTAACAGATCAATATTCTTTTATTAATAACTCAAATATAGCTGATGGCCTTTACTCGATAAAAATAACAATAGAAGACATGGTAAATCGAACATTTGATTTAGTTTTGAACTTCTATATTGATAATACCCCTCCTCCAATCGTCCCATCTTTCACTGCTGTGACTATAGGAAATTCCGTCGGTTTATCGTGGAATCCGGTTTCGGATCTTACAAATGTCACCTATATGATTTTCCGCAACGGTCAGAACATAGCAAACACGACTTCGACCCTTTACACTGATCCTAATTTAAGTCCGGGAGAGTATCTCTACAGTATTCAGGCGATAGATAATGCGGGCAACGTTGGTGAAATCACCTCGGCCTCGGTAACTATAGAGGGCGGCGACAACTTGCTCCTAATTATTTTACTCATAGCAATTGGAAGTGCAGCGGGAGTATCCGTATTTATGATTGTTAGACGGAGAAGAAAAGTGCAAGCAGCACCACCTCTACGGCCTCCCAAATCTACTACTGAAATAGAAGTGGTTCCAGAAGAAGAACCTGAAAAAGAGCATGAAATCAAAGAACCCACACTAGGTATCGCGGGAATAGGAAAATATTATTGCCCAGGTTGTAAGAAGTACACAGACATCGTAAAACCAGATAAATCCATAAAGTACTCGTGTCCTGATTGTGGTGAACTCTATGTAAGAGTCTTGGTCTGTCCGAATTGTGATAAAGATATGTCTCTGGGACAAATTGAATACTGGGACTATCGGGGAGAATCTCTTGAGTGTCCCACCTGTCACAACACCTTCATGGTTCCAGGGGAAGCTCCTGTCGCACCTCCACCTGCTAAGGAAGAAGAGGTAGTTGCTGAAGAAGAGGAGCTATTAACTCCAGCGTATATGAAAGTAGAGCCGGAACAATTCATCTGTCCCAACTGTGAGGAGACCCTTAAGATTGAAAAACCAGATCCATTATTAAAATACACTTGTCCGCTCTGCGGAGCTAATCTAAAACGTCTTATCAACTGTCCAGATTGTGACTATCAAGAAACCTTTGACCAAGAAAAATATCCTGAATATACAAGTCGTCAAGTTCCATGTCCCAAGTGTAAAGAACGACGTGAAGAGGAAGAGCTAAGCAAGATAATTAAACGATTACAGAGTGATGATCCCGAATCCCGGGTTCTAGCTGCTGAATTATTGGGTGAAGTCGGGAATAAAAAAGCAAGCCCCTTCCTCATCGATTCGCTCTTACATGATACGGATAATCATGTCCGCGGGATGGTTGCAATTGCTCTAGGAATGCTCGAAGTCCACACAGCGTTACCACTACTCCAACGTATAGCTGAGGAAGAAACGGATCCGGAACTACAGGATTGCGCGAGGCGGGCGATCAAATGGCTCGAGAGTAAAAGGACTTACCAATAAAAGGTGTGAATGATAGCACAGGCTGAAGGAACGGAAAAAGTATCATTTGAAGCTTTTCGAAAGTTAGCGCTTGCCTTATTTGTAGGTGGGATTGTGATTATAATAGGGGGAATTACGCTTTATCTCCATCCACTCAATAAAAGAATTCATTTCATATCCCCCAAAAAAAGGAACTCATTGGGTTTTTTCTAATTTTAATTCCAACAGTCGTGTGCAATTAAGAAAAGAATTTAAACCTCTTACAACTGAAGCTTGTCCAAAGCCTCTTTAATCTTTTTGGCGAAAATTTTTCCCGCAGTTGGTTACCTTAACATGAACTGGGACAAAATGCTCCATTTAAAAGCATAGAACCGTTTCCTCACTGCCGGGTAGAACCTATAGATCTTATATTTATAATTCTCATTCATCAGCTCCTCTGCTTGTTCGTTTAACAGCCCCAGCCATTCACAGGTACAGAGCAGTTCCGTCACAAATAATTCCGAAACCCATGGATTTTTGCTTTCGGGTAGTACTTTTTCTTTAAACTCTTCTGCCTCTAAGTACGAGTAAAAGGGCAGAAGATCGAGGGACACCCTAAATTTAAGCATAAAGTCATATTTCCTCTCAGCAGAAGTGGAATCGATGTCCTTCCATAGGGTATCCTTCCCCCTGAGCAGCTCCTCCTTTCGGGAGGAGAGGTACGCCACATGAGCTTCCTTTCGCGCTTCCATGGTTGTTTCGAATAAATCCCCCTCGAATGAATCAGAGCCACGGTGGATCTCTAACAGACTGTATTCCAGAAGAAGCTGGTCGTTTTTAATGAGAGTGAAGAGCGGTTTGAGGAATCTTGGGAGGGCAATACTCTTTTCAACCCACTTTACCTCTGTGTTGAAGCAGTCAACTAGAATCTGTTTTAAAACCTCTGGCTCGTTTTTTTCAAGCCTATCATAAAGTAGCATGGAAAGTTCCCGGTTCTTCTGGGTGTTCGCGGCAATAAGCCGTTCTTGCATTTTAGGGAGTAAGGTGCGAGCCACCTCGGGTTTTAAGTCGAGAGCATTTCTAATCACCCATATCCAGTTTAGCAACCAAGAGTACTCAGATCTATCCAGTATCTCTTGTGTAATGATTGAATCCCCGCAACGCTTTAAATATTGTAGCATCTTCTCATCAAAATTAGTATCCGCGGCACACAGGAACATCTTTTCTATATGCGTTGGAGTGATATTTTGAGGGAGATGCGTAATTAGATCCTGAATCAGCCATGCCTCAGAATGAGTATGGAACAATATTGAGATCAAGTCGAGTAAGCCATCCAAATTATTCAAAAGTGCCTGAAAGAATGGTGGCTCACAAGGAAGGGTGGCTTGGGGATTTAGACGTCTTACCATGTCAAAAATTAAAATTGCAAATTCAGCATCCTCATAATCCCCACTCATTAATCTATCAATATTTTGGATGAGGAACTGGGAATCCTTCTGAACTTTATATTTCAGACTAAATTCACCCAGAAGCTTGATGAACTCGACCTTTGATAAGAGTAATCTTTTTAAACTCCTGGAGTCTATTCCCTTACTCTGTTCTAAAGCGCGTTTATAGATTTTAAGCGCGTCTAACCCCTCCTTCTCAGTTAGGTTCCAGACCTCGTCCGCGTCAGATTGACTGGTTTTATATTGCCGGGGTATTTGCCAGTATTCGATTTTCCGCCTTGGACGGTAAATCAGGTCCAAAAGTCCGGGGGGAAGCAAAGGTAAAATTCGCTGTAAAATAAAGGCAAGGTTTTCTGAAATCACCTTGTTACGTGACCTTGGAAGGAGTAGATTCGGTAAGTATATAGAAATGAGAACCTCCAAAACCCAAGTGAAGATCTTGAGATACTCTCGTGCAACTGGACCGGTGTGGTTTTTTAAGTAATGGACCAAGGTTGAAAGTCCCTCATCCTGCAGACGAAACAATTGCCTAGCACATTTTTTCAGCAAACTAGAGATATTAGATGGATCAATTTCGGTATCTGTAAAGATTGACCAGTCAGGTTCAATCTTTCCAGGACAGTTCCCGACAAACCCACAGTCTTGACAAATAATTTCTTCACGTATGTGATCAATCAGAATATTCGCTGATCCACAGGAAGCACAGGACTCTTTTTTGTTGTCATCACTCATTTTGAACTCCATAAAAGCTAAATAATTGTATCAGTATAATTCTATATCATTATAATCCCAATACAGACTGTTTATATCTTTGTGCGACCTTTGCCATTTTCTTCATTCATTATTGCGTGCGATTCTGGACGTTTTTTTATCACTAAACCACAGAAATTACAAATTTTTTCCCAACGTGTGACGTCGGTGAGGATATTGGTTGATCCGCAAGCTTTGCACTGTTTTAATGTTTCACTCACAAGGACATCGGGGGTCTCGTGGGTCACAAAGGCGTCCATTAGAGTTCGATTAAACTTAATTAATATTTTAGTTAATTCTTTTTCGAATTTTTCTTCTTTAATTTTTTTATCTCGTAAATAGGACTCCTGCTCTTTAAGTAATTCTTGATACTCTGGTAGTTCGTGCAAGGGCTCGAGATCTTCACTATCCTCCATCACGTCTAAAATTTTCCAATACTCGTCATTGTTGGTGATTTCCAAAGCTTTTCTGAGATAAATGAGGGCCTGTTGATTATTCCCACTAACTGTTTCGATTTCGGATAACACCTGAAGGTTCCAAGAATTGTTATTTATTTTGGTGCCCTCTAGCAATAACCGGACGGCATCCTCTTTGGCCAGCCCTCGTTTAAATAATGACCTTATGTATCCAGGAAGAGAGTGATATGCATAGTCGGCTTCAAACATCGAAAGAAACATCTTAAGGACCATCTCACTTGATTTAGGACCGTGCCTGATAATGTTAAGAATCCCATCCATTATGATGTTCAAGTCCAAGTGCCCCCCCAGCAAGTTCAGCCTTCGGAGAAATGATCTCAAATGATCTTGTTTAATTATAGATGGTCTCTTCCTTAAAATCGTTAGCGTCGCATTAAATGCCGTCCTTAGGGTTGCATCATTCATTGCATAGACCAGATCACAATATTCAGTTTTGAGTATTGTGCCTATTCCATGAATGTCCTGTTCGCGGATAAGATTTGGTTGATGAATGCAAATTTCCTCAATGAGTTTCATAGCAAATTGTTGTTTAGTGCTATACCCTTGAGACTGATTCAACAACTTTTTTATTTTCTCGATGTGAAATTGTTCAATAAGGTGGGGACAAAATCGTATCGCCATGACTAGTATATGGAACCCTGAATAGTCCTGATTAGATACCATCTTGTATAACCGATCAAATCCATTGGTGAAGAAGCTGGGTTGCTTTTTTAGAATGATCTCGAGGATTATTTCACCCATCATTTTAATATATGGTTTTCCATAAATGTAAGGAGAGAAAAAAGTAACTACTTTTTCTAGTGTAATTGAGAGATTATCTTGTTCTAATACAGTCTTATACGTTCTCAACACTTCTTTAAACCTATCAGATTCAAGAGTTCGAAGTAACCGTGTAAAGTCGTCCTTTCGTAGAAGTGGAATAGTTTGCTCTAAAACATAAGCTAAGCCTGTGTAGGTTCGCCTATATCTTTCCAGATCAATGAACATACTCTGTAGAATTGAAAAAGCATTATCCTTCTTCCTTAATTGTTTTAAAATATCAGCAGAGTGTTTTAATGAAGATGCTAGTATCTTCAACCCATCTTCTAAAGCATATTTATCCGATAACCAGCTTGAACACACTTTAAGAAATTTATCAATATCATCCCAATTCACAAAAGGCCGATATTGTTCAATTATTCTTTGGGCAATTTTAAAAGCATCAAGGTTTGGCTCATGGATTCGGATCATATGAGCTAGCTCGAGCACTATTGGGTAAAGATTTACTTTATTCTGAGCCAAGTGCTCTAAGGGGGTAAATACACCAAGGGAATTCATGTGATGGCATAAAACCCTAACCGATTTCATTAACTGAGGCATAGGACCATGACCAACTTCGTTGATAGAGTCCACAATCAGATTTGTCAAAATTTGAAAATAATTTGATCGGAGCGATGAGTTTAATAGAAGAAGTGGATAAATCAAATTCCAACGAGGGTATTGGTAGTTAAGAACCATTGTTAGAAGAGTATCAACATTGACAATG
Source organism: Candidatus Helarchaeota archaeon (assembly GCA_016840125.1). The sequence goes on from JAEOSY010000655.1 coordinate 10,567, forward strand.
GTTATTAACTCAGGTAATCCTGTGAGTAGCTCTTTATATACAATCAAGTCAAGGGACTTTTCAAGTAATACGTGCTCGAACCATGCTTGGATCAGGTTTTTAGGGACGCGCTCAAAGATTTCTTTAATAAGGGCAACAGTTTTTCTCGCAGCTGATCTGTGAAATAACCAGTTGTTTTCCTTATCAATAAATTCATCCATGATCTTAGAAAATTCTGCTTTAGTCAAGTGGGCTGCTTTTTTCTCAAGTTTATCGAGGATTCTTTTTTTTTCGTCCATTATCTTATGAAGATATACAATTGTATTTAAAATTATCACCTCGGAATGCGCAAAACGAATAAGATCTCTGCCATTTTTTATGCTGACCCAAATTATATCCATCTGAATAGGATTTATAATCATACCGCACGGTATAAGTTCCTTAAACACCCTTCTCACTACTGCATCTAATCTCCAAAACGTTCAGTCTACATTAATCATTTCGTCGGTACCAATCTAATATATTTAAAGAGGCAAAAAGGTTTAAATAAAAAAATCGCTTTTTATCTTTAACCCAAACATTTATATATTCGAATTTTAAAAAAAAGTCGCTCCAATTAAAAAATTAGTTAAGTAGAGCCTCTCTTGCAAATGGTCCATGCAAAAAATAGGTGATTGATTGGTTTTGGAGAAGTATCCGAACTTTAATGTTGAAGAAGACGACGACGAAAAAAAGACTTGTGAATCATGTGGATCAACAAATATCTTGACGGACTACACACGTGGGGAAACGATTTGTTCAGATTGTGGGTTAGTTCTCACCCAGAAAAATATTGACAAAGGTCCAGAATGGCGGGCGTTCACGAACGAGGAACGAAATAAACGCAGTCGAGTGGGCAGTCCTTCTACCTTTACTGTCCATGACAAAGGACTCTCAACGATGATCGATTGGCACGATAAGGATGCCTACGGGAAGAAATTAACCCCAAAGCGCAGGGCCCAGATCTACCGGCTACGAAAATGGCAAATTCGGACGCGGGTCCACTCCTCGATGGATCGGAATTTAGCCTTTGCGATGTCGGAACTTGACCGATTGAGTTCGCAATTAGGGATCCCGCGAGGGGTAAAAGAAACCGCCGCAGTTCTCTATCGCCGAGCCATTGAGAAGAAATTGATTCGGGGTAGGTCTATAGAAGCCATGATTGCTGCAGCAGTCTATGCTGCCTGTCGAGAACGAAAGGTTCCTAGAACACTCGATGAAATCGCACGCCACTCCCGAGTCAACCGCAAAGAGCTCGGCCGCTGCTACCGGCTCATCCTCCGGGAATTAGAAATAATCATCCCGATGGCCTCACCCGTGGATTTCATACCGCGCTTTGGGACGGAACTGATCCTCTCAGGACGTACCCAACGGAAAGCTGCGGAAATCGTAACCCTCGCCCGGGAAAAGGGGATCACAGCAGGGAAAGATCCAACCGGGTTAGCAGCTGCTGCGATTTATATCTCTGCTATTTTGGAAGGCGAGCGCCGTACCCAACGGGAAATTGCCGAAGTCGCCCATGTGACCGAAGTCACCGTCCGCAATCGCTACAAGGAATTAGTAAAGGAACTGAATATCCGCGTCGAAGTCTAACTATCTCTCTTTTTTTCTTTTTATTTTAAACTCATATTGAATCCCAGATTAAAGTAAAAATAGAACCTTAGGAGTAAAATTCCTTAGCTTTTTATTGTTGTATTTCTTTTATATTTTTAGAAAAAAATGTAGAGGGGTTAGATGGAACTAACAAAACGGGAAAGGAGCCAATTAATTGCGGGCTGTGTTATCATAGCGGTTTGTGTTATTTTGATCTTCACATTAGATCTGATTATTGCAGCGATTATTCCGTCACCTTCAGAGTCCTGGGGGTATTTAAAATTTCTGATGATTATTCCGATGATTATAAGTATAATAAATATAATCTGGATTGTGATGCCCAGAAAACTGACCCCAGACATAGTAGAGAGTTCAGAAATTCAGGAAGGGGAGCTTAATGAAGAGTTGATGAATGCGGGAGTCATGCCAAGTGGTCAGATCCTACAGGTCATTAGGAAGGTGGCCTATTCTGATCCGATGTATGCCCGGAAACCGGTTAGAGCTTGGCCATGGAGAGCAAAGGGAAAAATAGTTTTGACAACGAAAGAACTAATTTTCGTAAGTGTAAAAAAGAAGAAAACGTATTTTTCAATCCCCATCTCTAATTTTAAGTCGATTCAATATTTTGTTGCGAGAGGCGGTTCAAGAAGGTTCAAAGTCTGTGAAATTGTTTACCAGAACCCAGACGAGGAACAGCGCGAGTCGGCATTATTCATGGGAACCATTGGCTTTAGTACATTTGACATGCCCAGCGAAATTGAATTGAAAAGCATGAAGCTCATGGACGCGATTCAGAAATGGTATGATACGTGGGTGGAAGAGCCAACCAAACCTCCGAGAATGAATATATAAGTATAAGGTAGTAAATACTATGGAAGAACGTAAAAAAGAAAGTGTGGTTGTCAGCGTAATAATAACTGTTATTGGTCTAATCGGATTGCTCCTTACTTTTATCTTATCGAACCTCGTAGCCTTCAGCGACAGAGAGTTGCTTTTAGGGCTAGTTCCTAGTTGTATTGCACTAGTTGGAGGGGGAATTTCTCTCATCTTGGCATGGACCGGAAAATGGACCCGTAAAACAGAATCGGTAAAACAAAAACGAAATGTTTTAATTGGTTATATAATAATTACAATTGTTTCCTCAGTCGTGATGGCGTTGATATTTGCGGCAGCACTACCTTATTCTACGTCTCCATATGGTTTAGTTGTTCCAATTTTCTCCTTTCCCATATTGATGTGGGGTTTTGTTGGTTTTTATTTGTGGTGTTACATTAGAAAAAAGAGGTTAGAAGGGTAAAATTATGCGATGGGATTTTGGTAGAGGTTTAGTTGTATTTGGCAGCATATTCGGAGTAATTTGCAGTGTATTCCAGTTCTATGGAATCTGGGATCCGTTTCCTGGGTGGATTTCGAGGGATATGCCCAGCTTAGCAGTAATGAGCCTATTAATTCAACTATTTATCTGCGGGATGCTGATTATTCTGTATGGAATGGTGGGGCGCGATGTCTGGGTGCGGCAAAGCTTCATGATCTATCTGGTTGCGGGCATAGTATTAGTGGCTTTTTATGGAAACCTCGCAGGGTTTGTGATCGGGGGCGCAGGACTCTTAGTGCTGTTTGGTATGGATTAGAATCGTAACACTTCATTTCTTTTTTAGATAGGTAATTGAAGTTATATTTGAAATTCGATCAAAGTGTTCAGGATTTCTCGTGACAATTGTCTCAATTTTATTTGCAACCATGGTTCCTGCGATAAGGATGTCGGCACCTCCAATTAGTTTCCCTTTCTTACGTAGTTGATGTTCGATCTTTGCAGATGCTTCGGCAGCGCGTAAATCGAATGGTAAGATGAGAAGTTTTTTTAATAATTTTCGTCGTATAGCAATCTCGTTTTCGGAATTTCGCGCCCCATAGCCCCCAACTAGAAACTCATGTACAACGATGGTGCTTGTCGCATGAGAGCCTTCTTTATCTAGTAGATTAACTGTGTTTTCTGCGGCTGGAAGTTTTCGGATAATATCAATTAGAAATGAAGTATCTAAAAATTTCATTTAATCACGCCCAGCGAAGAAGGCATCACGCGCCCTTTTGATTTCAATGAGTTCCTCTTCATATTCTTCAAATTTTTTAGTACCAGTTCCCCATGACTCTTTAAGATTCGTGAATATTTTTGATACTCTTAGAATGGTATCAGAAAATGATTCATCTTTTAATTTTAAATTCTTTAATGCTTGATAGGCTTCTTCGAGTATTGTAATAGTTTTTGTTGGCATATGTATGTGTATGTTTAAACATAGATAAAAAATGTTTGGATTAAACTTTTTACCAAATACCCAGGATTAGCCGGTATTTTGTTTTTTCAGTATATTCAGAATAGCCATCCAATTCCTTTTGTAGGGTGGTATCTTCCAAATACGTTCGGATAATGAGGATAATAGTAACTAAGCTCGCTGGAATCAACGACCAGAGAGAGCCTAAAATGAGAGAACACCCATACGCCATCATAATGCCCGCGACGTAGCCAGGGTGTCGAATGAATCGGTATGGTCCATCGTGGATCACGGTCTGTTTCCGATCCTCTTGGATGCGAACGACACTGGAGAAAAATTCATTAGTCCACTGCGCCCAGACTTTGATAACATGGGAAAGTCCGAAGATCACGTACCCGATTATGTAGAGGTAGAGGGGGAGGGCTGGTGACCAGAGAAACCGCCCCGAATCCAATGGACCGAGGATGAAGATGCTAAAATATGCCGGAAAGTAAAGTACCCAAAAGACTTTGTCCCACCATTTTGTGCCGGGACCGGGTTTGAGCCGTTCCTTCACGAGTCCGGCTCGTTTGGCCAAAATGGCAGAAGTTATTGTGAGAGTAGCCACGACAGTTATACTAAATCCCCACCCTTGCCAATAATCGATCCGTCCTGCAAGAAGAAACATAAGAAGTAAGATAAAAACTAATCCAACGATCCCTCCGATGACAACTCGGAGGTACTTGAATTTCTCTTCTGGTTCAGAATCAGCTGCCGTCATGTCAATAAACCTCAAGGTTAGCATAAAGTTGAAAATCCGAATGATCTACGTTTTCCGAGGTTTTAAAAGGGGATTTTTAGGTTTTTTATGTGGGCTTATGTTTTTATTTAAAGGTCCACGAAATTAACGGAGTTTATACTTTGCTTTTCGTTTCTCAAAAAAAGCAATCACGCCTTCGGGGGCATCCTTAGTATGTGCGGTTATGACCTGATTTCGATTTTCGAGGTTGATAGCAGATTCAATGGATGGTGCATCGATATTTTGATTAATCGCTTCTTTGGTCAATCGTAATCCAAGAGGGCTTTTAGTTAACATATCTTCTGCGAGCTCATTGGCAGCATTCATGAGTTTCTCAGCGGGCACGACTCGGGAGACAAACCCAATTCGGTCAGCCTCTTTGGCATCAAAGAAACGTCCAGTGTAGAGGAGCTCTGAGGCTCGAGACAGTCCAATGAGACGTGGAAGAAAATATGAACTGCCAAGATCGGCACCGGATACACCTATTTTGATGAAGGCATTATTAAACCGTGCGTTTTCAGAGGCGATCCGCACATCCGCAGCCATGGTAATTGTGAAACCACCACCAGTAGCTGCACCATTAACAGCTGCGATGATAACTTGAGGAATCCGCCTCATCTTCATGATAGCATTAGCAATCCATTTTTGGGCATAATAATTGGTCTTAATCGGGTCGCCCATATTAAAAAATTGAAGATGTTTAAATTTTTCAGATTTTCCTCGTTTGATGGCTGGAAATTCTTTTAGATCCAGCCCAGCACAAAAAGCACGCCCGGCACCAGTAATAATTAATACCCGGACATCGAAATTCCATTCTAAATAATTTAAGATTTCATGAAACTCTTCGATTAACTTAACCGAGAGTGCATTCAACTTCTTGGGGCGATTAAATGTTAAGATCGCGATACCATTCTCTTTTTCTTCATAAATTATAGTTTCAAATTCTCGCATAAGTTCAACCTCCAAAAACACAACCATACGATTATCCTAATATATCTCTTATTTTATTCAGAACAATTTTTAGATAGTCATATATTTCAGCCGCAGTCGCTTGATACATCTTTAAACTCCCACCATAGGGGTCATCCACATCTGAGACATTACCTGTTGCTAGTTCACAGAGGGTAAAAGTCTTGGGTCTGTATCGAGCTGGAATATGATGCACATGGGAAGCTTCCATTGTTATAATGAGATCAGCATCTCGGGGGCGACTCGGATCGCGATCAATATGGCACGAATTAAACTGGTTGAGTCTTGCTTGAGGTATATTGTAGTATTTTCTTAATACTGCTTCCGCAGAATCATCCATACTTCCAGTCCAAGAGTAGAGTACAGCACCAGATTTCGAGATAACGGTCTCAAAATAAGGGAGTGGTTGTTGTTCAATGAGTTGTTCGCATAATATTTCAGCCATAGGACTGCGGCAGATATTACCAGAGCAAATGAAATAGAGATAGAGGCTTGTTTGGTGACTATTTTTTATTGTCTGTATTATAGATTCCATAAATACCAGCTTTTAAAAAAAGAAGGGATTAAAGTTCAATTTTTTGCAAGAGGGAGGAAGCAAATTTCTTCGCATTTTCGAGGTCGGTATCATTTGGGTGGCCCTTGGCAGCTTCTATACCGGATTTCAATTGGGGTTGCGTTTTTAGCAACATTTCAACTATTTGGGGATTCCTATTTTCACCAGTACAATCAAATTCCGCTAATACACTTGAGTTTTTCTTTCCGATTTGTTTTTTAATTTTTTTGAACACGCCACCCCAGTATTCAGAGTCAGGATTTGTGTGGGTGCAGAATAAAACGATTTTTTCCGGAAGTACCTCCGCCGCTTTGACCAATTTATTTATTGCCTTTCCAGCGCCGTTAGCATAAACGCCTGAACCAAGAAAAACGACATCAAAAGTATTTAAAGTGGTAGGATCCACATCACCAGCCGGTTTAACACTTACATTTTCACCTTCTAATCCTTCGGCCATGCTCTTTGCTATTGCTTCAGTATTTCCCGTTTGGGATTGATAAGTAATTAGGATTTTCATTTACAGTTCACCTTTTTACTGAATTAAGAAAATAATGGTTTACAAATTTTTATATGCTATGCCATTCACTACAAATAGAACCTTCCGCAGTATTTATACAATTCCAGAGGTACATTGAGAATTGACTGAAGATCAAGACAAAGAGAAATTGATGGAAGATATTTTCCAACATTTTGATATTGATTGGGAGTCATTCAAGAAGGATGAAGTGTTTAATAAAGTTAGTAGCCATTTTATTTCATTTTTAGAAACAGGTGATGAATTTTATCGAGGGGAAGCATATAAAGCTGCATTATTACATTATGATGAAGCTGTAAAAGTATTCAAGGGAAAGCTACCAGTTAATGATAAGTTTTGGTTTAAAATGGGCTTGGTCTATAGAAAAGTAGGAAAAGCCTTACTCAAGGAAGCCTCATCGGACTATCACAAACCGGTTGGGTATCAAAAAGCAATTGAATGTTTTCAGAAAGCCGTAGAATTCAATCCGGCTTTCAAAGAAGCATGGCTCATTTTAGCATTAAGCTATGATAAACTGGCAAATTTCTATCATCAAAAAACACTTTTGAGAAGCGAATTAGACTCCTTAAAAATAGATAATTATTATCAAAACTCAATCGCCTGCCTAAAAAATGAATTAGACTGTCTTGGACAGGTATTAAAATTGGATCCTAATGAAACCAAGACGGCTTTTTGGAAAAAATCAATTGAACTACGGTTAGGATTATTTAAAGAACTATGGCAATCTGGAAAAAAATCCAATCATCTAAGTAATTAGCTTTGCAGGGATTCCGCCACCACACTCCTGAGCATGTGATCCGTAACTTTTACATCAATAAATTTATCTAGTTCAATCCTTTGTTTCAATCCCACAATTAAAGGGTAAGTGCCAATCTGACGCCCAAACGTTACATTGCCATCATAGGTTTCGGTCTTAATTTTATGTAGTTTTGTTCCCGTGGGCACAATTTTCTTGAGCATTGGGGCATCAATTCGTTGTCGTATCGCATTTCGCCATTTCCAATAGAATTTTTTATTCTTTCGAAGGTATTTATTTCCACATTCCTCAAACAAAAAGGTCCCTGGAAAGATGACAACTTCTCTTATGTTGATCCTTCGCAGTAAAAGCCCCTCATCTAAAATTTTTTGAAGCCAATACATATTTTCGTTATGGGTCTTCCTACTTTCCTTAATCAACCCAAAAATAAGATTTATGCCGGGTAGGAATTTGGGCATGCCATTAGGACCCCGATCCGCTCCATATTTATTTAAAATTTTAACTGCACGGTAGGTAGTTTCTGGATCTGCATTCAAATGGTTTGCCTCAATCACGATAGGATCAAAGCTTTCTACTCCAAATGCGGCAATATTCCCCTCAGTACAATAATTCACGATTAACTTGGTTTTTTCCTCCGTCACCGCGGCAGGATTGGCGTTATCAATGTGTAAAATTTCAGCCTCCGCCCTTGCAGCTTGTAATAACTTTTCAATATCCGCAGTATTTCCATAAGAATAAAAACAACTCTGCTTTCCTAATCGGAAGTTTTTTATTCCTACTAAACCCAAAGCTTGAATCTCGCTGATAATCTCTTTAGGACTTCTGCGTTCGATTCTATTTAGTTTTAAAGGCTCTGTACAAAAACTGCATCCAGGAATTCTCGGACATCCTTTAGCAGTTTCAATCTCTGCGATAATGAAATGAGGATAATTTGGATGGTCCTTAATAATACTTGCACCGGCAATAGCAATCGGTGTTAAATCTCTATAGGAAAATTCTACAGGGGGATCTTCTGTGAACTTGTTTTCAATCAATAGAGGGATTTTGAATTCTAAATTCGGAACGAGAAGATTAAAATTCTTAAGATCGCGACTTACATCTCTCGCGAGTTTTCCCCCCCACAGCCCTGAGCCTAACTCAGCTGCAGGACCTGTGAGAATCGTAAAACCTCTATAGCTAAGTTTGTTTAATAATCGAATAACTTCTTCAGTTGTTCCTGGGAATGCAGATAAATATTTACCGGGTGTATGAATACCTGCAATCACAATAAGAACGTCTGTCTTGTAGACTATTTTTCGGAAGTTCAAGATATTTTTCGATAAATTCCGAATGCGTATATTAGTTTTGATTCGGTGCCTCTCACTTTGGATTTGGGCAGGAATGGTATCCAGATTTTCCTTAAAATCCTTCATTCTGGAGCTGTAGAATCTTAAGTCATCAATTGTTAAATAGAAGACTTCATGCTTTGAATTTCGGATTGCCCCAGCGATATAACGTGGATATGTTCCGATATATGGTGGAACTCCCAACCCTGCGGGTTCATCAGTGTAGCAATCAAGTATCGTGAATCGCATGACTATAATAAAAAAAGTTTGGAGATTAGCCTTCTAAATCAATCTTAGAAGCGCATGTTACACAATAAAAGAGCCCATCTTTTTCTTGAAGCTCATTTCCCGGAAATCGGTTGCTGCAGGACTCACATTGGATAAGGTTGATGTCATCTCCTTCAGCATGCATCCCCATGATTTTATCTTTCTTTCCAGGTTCTTCAGTTTTTTCTTCGGGTTTTTTTTCTTTCAACCTTTCCGTTAATCTATCCAAATTTCATACTCTCCTTAAAGCGGAGGTTTGATATTAACCTCTATGCGCTATAGCTTCATAGGTTTCTATACAATAACTAATAATAGTAACTGTCATACTCAATTATTAACTGTTTTTATAGGTTAGAGGAGGAAAAAAAAGAGAGATTTAAGGGATATTATCCCTTTGTAACGCCGATAGGTTTCAGACGGGCCACAAGCGTGGCAATTCCAAGGTCGTGGCTAACTTGAGCTACTGAGTGGATGTCTTTGTAAGCGCCTGGGGCTTCTTCACTTAAAACCCGCTTTGAAGCTGCTTTCACAAAAGTTCCTTGTAATTCTAATTCTCTTTGCACAGTATCGCCCATATACTTCTGTAAGGCAGCGCGCCTAGAGAGCGCCCGCCCAGCTCCATGGGCGGTACTTCCAAAGGATAGTTCCATGGAGCGCTTTGTACCGATTAACAGATAAGATGCAGTTCCCATCGAACCAGGGAGAAGAACTGGCTGTCCAATGCTCTTGTAATCTTGTGGAAGAACTTTATGATTTGGGGGAAAAGCCCGAGTCGCTCCTTTTCGGTGCACACAAACTTTCTGAGATTTCCCTTCTATATCATGTTCTTCCATTTTTCCCATATTGTGGGCAACATCATAGATAAGGTTTAGATCGAGATCTTCAGCAGATGTTTTGAAAACGTTTTCGAATGATTCACGAATCCAGTGCATGATGAGTTGTCGATTACACCACGCGAAATTAGCTGCCGCTGCCATAGCTTGAAAATAATTCTGCCCTTCTCTGCTAGAAATAGGAACGCAAGCAAGTTCTCGATCTGGAACTCTAATGTTGTATTTTCGCATTGAATGTTCCATGGTTCTTAAATAGTCTGAACAAACTTGATGTCCAAACCCACGACTTCCCGTGTGAATCATGACGGTAACTTGGCCTTCTTGAAAAATTCCTAACTTTTTAGCAACCTCAGGATTAAGGATCTTATCCACGTACTGGATTTCTAAAAAGTGATTTCCCGAGCCTAAACTACCAATCTGTGATTTTCCGCGGTCCTTAGCTCGTGGAGAAACTTTAGCCGGATTGGCGCTTCGCATACATCCTCGTTCTTCTGCATGGATGAGATCTTCATCCCAGCCATACCCATTGTCTACACCCCAACCTGCGCCATTTTCTAACACTTTATTCAATTCTGGAATGGATACTCGAATCTTTCCTTTAGAGCCTAGCCCGGAAGGAACGTTCCGGAAGAAATTGTTGAGTAAGGGCTGCATATGGGGTATTATATCCTTTTTAATAAGTGAAGTCCGAAGTAAGCGCACACCACAGTTGATATCGTATCCTACGCCGCCGGGTGAGATCACACCCGTTTCTAGATTTGTAGCAGCAACCCCTCCTATTGGAAATCCATATCCTTGGTGAGCATCGGGTAGTCCAACAACCCACTTCAAGACACCGGGAAGAAATGTTATACCAACTAACTGATTGAAGGTCCGATCTCTTCTCATTTTGCCAACCAGAGCCTTGTTTGCATATATACGCGCAGGGACGCGCATGCCCGGCTTATATGTGGAAGGAATTTCCCATTCTAAGTCTGAAATCTTCTTAAGTACATCATCTGACATTTTATCACCTAAAGTCTAGGATTTTCAATTTAGATTTCAAATAAAGTTGTTGTAAAAGGGTATGTCACATCGTAGATAATTACTAAGACGAACCGTTGACGCTTTCTATTCTAAAACTATTCTCACTTTTTGGCTATTTAATAATTTCGAGTAATTTCAAAAAAATACCTTTTAAAATCTCCTCTATTGGATATATTTAAAAATCCAATTTGGCTCGTCAAGAGAAAGAAATGGTGTATACATAGAGATGAATAGAGATAGTAAGTTTTTTTTACTAAGCTACTTTATTATTTCAATGGGTACTCCTGCACAGTTTATCTTCGCTGTGAAAAAGGCGGAACCTAATATAGGAGCTCTGATGGTTGCGTTTTATTTTATCTTTACAGCGATTTCTAGTATTATTTTCTCTAAATTATCTGACAGATTAATGCGGCGAAAAATATTTGCCATCCTTGGATTTCTGATCATAACTTCAGTTTTCACAAGTTATTTTTTCATCTCAACCCCTTTTGAACTAATTTTGGGTTCTTGTCTTGTGGGAATTGGTGTTTCGTGTTATAGCCCTACTTCAGCTGCATTGATTTCAGAAATGGAACCAACAATTCCTAGTGGTAAATTGATGAGTTATTTTTTTGTTGTAGCATCAGCAGGATGGGCTTTAGGATCTATAGTTGGAGGTGTCGTGGATCAGTACTTCAGCGATTATGTTTTTATCTACGGCGCACTTATAACACTCGTAGGTTTATCTATCTATTTCTTCAAAGTGCAAGACGTTCCTTTTGAACGAAATAAAGCTGAAAACGGTTTGATCAATTCCCAAAATAATAAAGTCAATCCTAATCTGAAGTTATATTCTGTTATGATAATAATTTTAGCAATTGTGATGCTTACTAGGCATTTGGGCGTTCAAGGCAGTTTCGCGCTTTTTCCAAATTATTTAGAAGCAACGACTTTGGAGGGAGGTTTAGAATTAGAGCCAATAGCAATTTCCCTCATATTAGCTATTAATATGACAACTCAATCGATTCTAGTAATACCATTAGGGCGCTTAGTCGACCATAAAAGATTTGGGAGAAAAATTATTCTTTTCCTTGGAATAATTGGAGCTAATATCGCTGTTATATCGTGGTCTTTTATTTATATTCCTTGGATTATGATTTTTCCTCAAATATTAATTGGTTTTTCATGGCCTGCATTGGCTACTGCTGCGACCGCTATGGTTACTGATATTACTACAAGACGTAATCGAAGTCAAGGAATGGGGTGGTTTAATGCGGGATTAGCAATTGGTGGAAGCATCGGCCCCCTGATTTCATTCTTTCTGATGATCCAATCTGCGAATAATTATAGGTTTGTCTTTCAGATGCTTTCAATTTTTCCTATTATAGGAATTATAATAGTTTTAATTTCTTTCTCAGAAAATAAGATGACACACGAATATTCTCTTTTGAGGAGGAAAAAATCCTAATCAATCCTCATCTTCAAGTAAATCAAGGTCTAGTTTATCTTCTAACCTTTCGCGTTGCCATTCCGTCGCCTTCTCTACTTCTTTAGTTTCTTTCTTCACTTTTACCTCAACTGAATAATTCATTATTTTTAATATGCTTTTAAAGAAAAAAAATCGTTTGTCATTATTTCATGATAGTAATAATAATGAAGATATTTGATTTTTATTCTTAGAAGGCATCTTTGTAGCAGAAATCTTTCACAGAGAGGGATTCTTGAGTAGGTTAATATTACTGCAAAGATAAATTAGAAAATATAATTATTTAATATTGGTGGCAAGTATTGAAGATTTTCGACTTCTATTCCTCCTCACTAACTTTTACACAGCATGTACTTGCTGGCATCACAGATTCAGAAATTACCTTTCCAGTAATGTATATACCAATTCAACGGGCAAAGAAAGTTGCACGTTTGAATATGGAAATGGAGGCAGAGCGTCTCATCCAGAAATTTGAAGAAGTACTTGGTAATCGTAAATTCCAATACATTGTAGTCGGAGCTCCTTCGGGGGGTATTTCTCAATTTTGCATGGCACTTGATGCCCCCTTTCTTCCCTGTCACTTTCTAAGAGTGCCCATGTACAGGCGGTATAAACTCCTATTTAGCAACGATCCGGATGATATCACCGGATATTATAAGGCGTCCATGGAAATTGTGGAACCTATTATTAAGAATAATGAGAATTGTAACGCCATAATGCATTATGATCCTATCCATGATCGTCCCTTAGTAAGTACTTGCCATACACTCCGATTTAAATATCGATTTTTACCCGAGGCTTATAAAAGTTTTATTAAAAATCATCTCAAGGAGAATGGGGCTATTATTTTCACCCATATACAACAAACGTGGCCTCAATTCGTTATAAACGATCGTACTTTTTTTCAGGTAGGAGGTGCAGATGGTATCCTTCCTGAACAATTTCTAAAGGGTTCTGATCAGATCAAAGCGTGGACTCAAAAAATGAACTTCCCATATTCAGAAGGTTGGAATCTCAATGAATGTGGTCTGGGGACTTTTGAAAGACAAGATCGTCCTGAATCAGAATGGGGAAACCCACCCGAGCTCAGGGAAGCTACCAGAGCGTTCTGTGAGGTGAAAAATTTTAATTTCATAACATTAACCACCACAGATTATAACCTTCCAGGAGTTCTCGGGACATATGCTTTTTATAAAAAATTTGAGAAGAGCAGTCTACCTCCTCGAGGTGTTGCGCTCGAGATATATACGGGCACTTTCTACTCGGCGATCCCACGTTCTCGTTATCTTCCCATCTGGGTAGTTTTTTCTCCTCAGGGTAGTTTTGAATATGCCTCAAGATTTCTTGAGCAATTATATTCGGAGTTTCCCAACCTTCCTCGTAAATTAGCGCTTGCTACTATACCCGCAGGCTATACGGGTCAGAAATTTCACTTTTCAGATAGCATCTCCTTCAAACAATGGAAAGACTTGCTATTAAAATACGCTGATAACCCTTCTGGCTTGACTGTCAATTATTTCAAGGGTGATAAAATTACCCACGGTACAGTGAGAATCGTTCTTGCGTATCCTAAAATGTATGCGGAAGCATGGAAATGGGGGCAACAATTTCCCCTCGAAAAATTTACCCCATTATCTATAGAGGATATTAAATGGGCGGCTCAAAAAGCAGAATTACAGCTAGAAGAGAGCTAATTTTAAAGCTATTATCAAGATGATCAGATATCTACAACAAATCGTAGAATCACTTCTGATGGTTTTTGAATAATTTCCATAAGACTGTAGGTGGGAGCCTTAATTTCTGTACGAGGAGGATGCCTGTTAGAATCAAATTCTTCACCCCAACAACTTCCAATTAAAAAAAACCGTGTCTTCACTTCTGTTATAGAGATTTCGACTCGTGAAAACATTAGCTGTTGCGTGTCAAAATAAAATAAGAATTCGTTAATCATTTCAAATAAAAGTGATTCCAGATCCTCCGCTTCAACTTTGATTTCGTGTTTTATATTTTGTTTTATTGATTTGAGATCTGTAATGGTATCAAATAGCGCATAAACTGCCTGGGAAAAAACTTCCTCTAACGAATTCCCCCAGGCTTCGATATAGACATCAGAAATATGTTCTAAAAATTTAAATCCTGCCATAATGTTGCCTTACTAGATTGAATCCTAATAAACACTAGCAATTCATTTTTATTGACTCTTGCTATTTTTAAAATAAGAATTTTTCAATGAGTATGCCGGGGTAGCCAAGCGGATTACGGCGCAGGCCTTGAGTTCATTCTAAAAAAAGACAGTCTGTGACTCTTTGAGTCGCGTGGGTTCGAATCAAGCTGAACTATTTAGCTTGCGAAATTCCCATCCCCGGCGCTCCTTTTTTCTCTTATTTTCCTAACGTCTCATAACCTTTGATTAATGTCTCACTAAGTTGATGAAACGCTTCATCAATGTTCTCTGAGGTTTTGGCAGAAGTCTCGATATAGGGAATATTCATTTCAGCTGCCAAAGCTTCTCCTTCTTCCCGTGTGACTTTTCGTTGATCAACTAAATCGATTTTATTCGCACAGAGTATTCTGGGCGTTTTCTCGGAAAGGAAAGTATTAAGCTCTGTATTCCAATATTTCACGTTATTAAAGGAAGACGGACGTGTTACATCGTATAAAATTAGAGCTCCTTGGGATCCCCCATAATAAATACGTCGCATATCCTTCCAGAATGCCTGACCCGCAATATCCCAGATCTGAAAGGTAACCAAATCTTTTTCTATCCAATATTCATTCTTGACGATGCTCACCCCTATTGTTGGTTTATATTCTGCATCGAATTTTGAATGGGCAAACTGAACAGTTGTCGTCGTTTTGCCAACCCCTGCATCACCAATTATAACAGTCTTAAATACGAATTCCTTTCTGGGGGTTATACCTTCTCTTACTTCCTCTTCGGTTTTTGGAACATCTGGTGAGACCATCTCTCCTTTTAAGATCGTCTCAATTTTGTTAGCTACATACACACTATAAGCGGTTAAGACTTGTTTACTCGCAGTCTCCTCACAAATAGTGATTAGGATCGCATCCGAGTTAATCTGGCGAAATATAAATCCCTTACCAGGTGTTGAGATTTGTTGTACACTCTTCCGAAAGAGCCCCATTTCGAAATCGATGACAAGGACATCAGTGATATAAGCGATTAAGGTTGTTAAAGATCCGATTTCTTTTTCATCATATCCGGCTCGGATGATGGAAGTCAGGATTGTGCCATCTCGTTTCACAATGAAAACGGCTTCGGATCCTTTGGTCGCGGCCAAAAAGTTCTGTAATAAAAGATTAATTGGACCAATCTCTGCCATGATTTATCACACTTCATTATTTTCTTTTAAAATTTTATTAGGTTTTTCAATAAATAATCTATTCTGTTTTATCGCTTTTGTTTTTATACTTTCAATAGGGAGGACTAAATCTTTCATCATTTCCCAGTCCAACTCAAAAGAATATGCATGTCGGGTAAAGTGTCTAAATCCAAGATATTTCCTTAAAGCTAGATACAAGTCGTCAGTTATAACTTGATAATTTCGATTTTCTACCTTTTTAGTCATTTGTTCGAGAAGGTTTTTATGCCATCTCTCGCCACGAGGAATATTTTTGTATAGTTTCCTAGCAATTTGCTTAAATATATTTTCAAATCCATTATAAAACGAATGTAATAACATAGCTAATGCATTTAATTCTACGAAATTTGGATCTTGGTCTTTACATTTAGTTAATAGAACGTGATATTCTTCAATTAGTCGTTCAATTTGACCGATCTCGAATTGAATATCTTTGATAACCTTCTTATGTTGCAAAAATGGTTTCTCCTTCTGCTCGTATTTTTTTCTTGAACTCCTCTGAGATGAAATCAAAGGCAATTAAATCTACATTATGGTTAAGAATATCAGGTAGAACTACTATAGCTTCAAAATATTTCAAAGGTGGAATTCCAGATACGGCAAGATCAATATCAGAAAATTTATCAAAAGTTCCATCTGCTAATGATCCAAAAAGAATAATTTCTTTACAGCCTATAGATTTTAAATATTCAATCCCCTTTGCGATCTTCACTTCTAATTCTTTATTGAGTTTCATCATCAATTCCCTATATTTTTAAATCAGCTATCTTATTGATAAAACTACTGAAAAATAAAAAATTGTTGATATTTAATTTGGTCTTTTTCGTTTTTATCGATCTCGAAACTTTGGTTTTCGTTTCTCCACGAATGCGTTCTTACCTTCCACAGCCTCATCAGTCCCATAGTAGAGTGAAAGACCGCCAACGCCTAAATATGTGGCACCAGTAGTCCCATCAGTATCAGCTAAAAAGGCGTACTTCAACATTTTTAGCGCCGTCGGGCTTTTCTCTAATATTTCTTGAGACCACTGGGTTACCTCTTCATCTAATTTTTCATACGGCACTACAGCGTTCACAAGTCCCATCTCTAGTGCCTGCTTTGCTGTATAGCGGCGACAGAGAAACCAAATTTCTTTCGCACGTTTTACACCCACAGCACGCATTAAATCACCCGTTCCATATCCGGGATCAAATGAGCCAACGCGCGGTCCTGCTTGCCCCAGCTGTGCATGTTCCGCTGCAATGCTGAGATCGCAAGTCACATGCCATACATGCCCACCCCCAATTGCATATCCATTCACACGGGCAATGACTGGCTTGGGCAGGGTACGAATCTGATGGGTCACGTGCTGCCACCCTACCTCCAGTGGCAATAAATATTGTCCTTTATAACCACCCTTCTCACGGGTTGTTTGATCCCCACCTGTGCAAAATGCTTTCTCACCAGCTCCAGTAAATACAACAACTCCAATTTCAGGATCGTTACACCGGTTGAACGCGTCGATTAATTCATGCACGGTGTGCTGCGTGCATGCGTTATAGCGCTGCGGTCGATTGATAGTTATACGCGCAACACCATCCTTTTTCTCAAAAATAATATCTTCATAGTCCATTTTAATGCCATCTCGTTGAGGTTTCAATTGAGTTAAATTTATCAAGAATTACCTACTAATACTTTTCTTCATTACAACGTAATGAAAAGTGTGAGATTATAATTGTTAGTTGGAATTACGGATTATCTTTGATGAATTCGATGATTAATTTGGCGAGTTCGGGACCGGCATCTTCCTGTACGAAATGAGCAGCATTCTTGATGGTGGTATGGTTCTGTCCCTTGGCGCCGGGCACATTTTCTCGAAAGAATTTGTCACCACCACTGGTGATCGGATCGCTATCTGCAAAAGCCGTTAGAAATGGTTTTTTCCACTGCATAAACAGTTCGCTTGCGCGTTTGTTTGCGTCATGCTCGGGATCGTCGATGGAGATTGGTACAAGAGAGGGCATAATACGCGGACCTGCTTTATAGGTCTCATCGGGGAAGGGAGCAGTATAAGCTTTTCTTTCTTTTCGAGATAACCTGCGTTTTGTACCACCTTGCATAATAAAATCAAGATCAAAAACTGCAGTGGTTCTCGAAAACTCCCGCCACTCCAGAAATGCCTTAGCACTTTTTTGTTCGCCGTTCGGAAAACCTCCATTTGAGAGAACTATCCGGCTAAAGCGATCAGGATTTTCAATCGCGACTCTTAAGCCGATTAAGGATCCCCAATCTTGGCAAAAGAGGGTTATCTCTTTCAAATCTAGTTGTTCTACCCATCGCGTAATCCATTCCACATGTTTCCGATAGGTATGATCGGATTGTTCTGTAGGCTTATCAGACCGCCCAAAACCTACTAAATCCGGGGCCAAAACCCGGTATCCCGCCTCGGCGAGGATAGGGATCATATACCGATAAAGATAACTCCAAGAAGGTTCACCGTGTATGAGCAGAATAGGATTTGCATCTGTAGGACCTTCGTCTACATAATGAATACGAATTCCTTCAGGTTCAATTGTTAAGTAATGCGGTGCAAAGGAGAAATCAGGTAAATTCTCAAATTGTTCATCCGGAGTTCTAAGTAACTTCATTTTTATTCCCTTAAGCAATTAGTAATAAGTTGTAAAAAAAAACAGTCTATATGGTTATATATAATTAACTGAAATAAATGCGAAATCAGGTCTAGCGGCCCTCACTATGGGAACTAATGGGCTATTAGTATTTGCATGGAATATAATCACAATTATTTATTACGTTACACTTTAAACTTGGAATGACGTGAAATTACAGTTTCACGACCCTGTGGTTTATAAAGGTATAAGGAATGGGAATTAGCTTATTTCGTTAATTCCATATCCTGACCACAGCAAACCAAGGTGCCGCCGCCGACCTCTTTGACTTCGACCACATTCCCGCAAACATTGCATGTAAAGACCTGTCCAACTTCTGAAACGCTGACCAAATTCTCACCTCCCATCAAATTTCTTTTTACTCTTTTTCATGTCGATTATACTTATTATCAAACCTAAACTACTAATAATGAAAAACGGGGAAAATCCAGGGATTCCACCCGGTTCCTGAATGGGAGTCTGAGTAATTGTCAGATTATAGTGCATATTATTTTCATAGTTATGGACTAAGATGAGATATTGAGTGGAAACAGTCGTTGTAATTGTAATAATGTCTTGATCGCCAGTTTCAGTACTCCAAGTGAGTATATCCCATGAGTTATTAAACAAATATAAGTCCAGATCACCTTCCGAAGCGTTATAATCTAAAATTATTGTTACATAATACCCCCATGAAACGGAGATCGCAAAAACATCCCAATCGATAGCAGTTAAATTGGTATAAGAAGCTCCAATTGGCAGATTAACCGGCTCATCGAGCCAATCATTTTGTTCGTATTGATCATCCCAGACTTGAGTGGTCTCATTAACACAGAGTGTATAGTTAAGGTTGATTTCGTAGTCATAGACTTCAATATAATAGATTCCAGCTATGTCAATGTAATAAAAGATAAATTCATTATCGGTATAGGACTCACTCCATGCAATCTCAAATTGGCTGGAATTGTAGAGGTAAAGATCAATATCACCATTTATGTTTTCAAAATAAAGGGATATGTTGATCCAAACATCGGCTGGTAACGTGATGTTGTAGAAATCGGGATTAAGACAGGTCAGGTCGGAATATTCACCGTAACTAAGTAATTCTGCGGAGGAATTGATATCATTATTGGATTCATAGAGATCGTCCACCCACACAACTCCAGCATAAAGTGTATAATTCTTGTTAATTTGGTAATCATCAACCTGAATGACATGCCATCCAGTATAAGTGGCACCCCAGAGAATATTTTCATAGTTTGTTGCGGTGGAGCTTACAGTTAATGAAAAATTAAAATCATCTAATAAATAGAGATCTAGATCTCCTTCGGCGTACGTGAATTGAATGGTGATATTAACCAAATATCCTTCGGTTGCCCAAAATGCGTAAAAATCATCATCATTACAAGTCAAATCAGTATAGATAGTATTATTATTAATAATTGCAGCATCCAAAAAGACATCATTCTCCTCATACACATCGTCATCATAAAGGTAAATCCATAAGTCGTAAGGAACCAGGGAGTTACTGGAATATTGAGTTACAAGAATCGTGTAAATCCCCGAAACTAAAGGATCATAATAAATCCATTCGAAATTATCCCAACTTTCACTGAAATCAACCTCAGTCCCTGTTGGATCGTATAGATATAAGTCAAGATCATTTGAAACGTAGTCAAACCAGAGGGTAATATCAATTGGATCTCCAACCGTGAGTGAAATATTGAAATAATCATCATCCAAATCATCACAAATTAAGTTGTAATAGTCGCCAGCAGTGATTAGAGGTGCTTCAGGAAAATCGTCATTTTCCTCAAATATATCATCACTTGGCCCAGGACTACCGCCCGAATAGTAATTTAACAGAAATTCGTCCCATTCTAGGTCCTGCGCAAATGCTGTATCATTATACGTCGATGAATAGTCGAGATAATTATCTGGAAAGTAGATACTCAATCCATGCGACCCTGTTTTAGAGCTGGAGTGGGCCTCCTCAATGACAATTGCGGTTATATTGTCCATCAAATCTTGGGAAGATGTATCGACGGCCCCCGTACATGAAGATTGGATTTCTTGTGCAAAATCATATAAATCAATGTAGGTTTCGCCCTCATATTCTAGGGAAGCAGCTCTTGCAGTGTCAATACCACTTTTTTGACCAGCTACACTCGCATTCAAATCTGTTATAAATGAAATCAAACTGTTCATAAAATCATTGGTGAATGCGTTAGCTGCTGCTTGCGTGACATCATCATAAGGACTTGAATAAAAATTATTGTACTTGATTACAATCTGCTGTCCTAATTGCTGAGGTGTGGCAGTAGGATTGGATCGGAGATATTGTAAAATATCATCGTAAGGATAGCCATCGCCCGGCTCCAGTTCTTCAGAACCAATGATGACATCAACGTAATTTTTTATCTGATAGTGAATTTCTGTAGCACCCATTAAGCAAGCATCAAATCCCACAAGATTCACATAATTTGTCGATAAAACAGATTCAACTTCTGTAAGGGTCAGATAATCATGACTATTACTGTCATCCCAACAGACTCCGCCTATATCACTCCCAAACATAACCCCTGAACCATGATCCCAAAGGATCAACGCGTAATTATTTGCAGGATAATTTGATTTAGCCCATTGAATAAAGCTTTGAAGAGTATTCGGATCGCCCATATTTACCTCACCCAAACTTTGGACGGTCGAAGAACTTATGGTACTCTCAGAGACATCCTTTGTAACATAATATCGTCTTGTTCCAGTCCAATCACCATTAGATGAATCATATCCGGAAATCCGATCCATCTGCACGACGATATTTATGTTTGAATCACTTCCTTCTTTCTCCATTTCATTTAAATCATCAATCCCGGCGCCCTCTAAATTGCAATCTGCATCCAAGTATACCATGAACGTCCATTCTTTCGGACCTGTTGAAGATTCAAGAAAATAATGAGTACCGTTCTCCGAGGTCATTGTAAAATTGTTTGAAATTAATAAATAATAACAACTTGAGAAAATAATTCCAAAAAATACTGAAAAAACCAAAATAATGCATAAAAACCAGCGTAATTTCCGCACTCTCATCCTCTCACAACTAAGTGGATATCTTACGTAAATCGTATTTATTTATCAGTACTAAATAATTTATATCTTTTAGTCGATTTTTCACAATTCTTACTTGGATAAATGGAAAATCTAAGAACTGGATAATATGAAAATAGCTGCTATTCACCTAAATCTATTTCTTTTATTATGTAGTCAGCGAACTTTTTCAAGGTTTTTTCATCGGTGGAGAGATGTTGGCTTTTATGTTGACCCATTGGTATGCCCGCTTCAAGATCCTGCTGTTCTATTTCAAAAAAGGTGCCACTCTTCACTATCCACAATTTAGGTTCGTTGATGGCATGAATACCATAAATCTGTTCTCTATAAACAGGATTAATTTGCATCAAGTTTTGATTTAATGATTTTAGATAGGCTTGTTCGTTTATAGGTTGTGGGGGTGTGAATTCAAGAATAAATATGTAATGTGGTTTGGGAGTGTATCTCCCTACCACGCAATATTCTACAATATTACACGTAAATTCTTGGTTTGTTAAATCAAGAGCAGACGAGATTTGCTGCACAGTCATTTTCTCAGAAGCCATGTTGAGCGTCCCCTCGCGATGTGAGAAAAGAAAGAGCGGTGGATTGGTACTTATAAATTTTACAACATCACCAAGCATATAAGCGTATAATCCATTATAATTTGTAATTATAACTTTATAATCGACGTTCTTTTTTACTTCATGAATGAGTAAGCGGTCTATTGAATTCAAAGGCATAAATTCCAAAAAGTTAGAATTTAATAGGGGAGTGAACCCCGGCGTTTCCTGAAGTTGAGCCCCAATTATTTCTTCGGTCGCACCGTAGACTTCACGATAATCAATTTTTTTACCAATTAAAGAAAATAATCTATGTTCATAAAATTTGGGGGATTCGCCCCCAAGTATTGAGAATTGGTAATTTGGGAATAAATCTTCTATAGATTTAATTGCGGGATTTTTGAGTTGGGAATACTTTAAAATCACTTCTAGAAGACTTAGAACAACAGTAGTGACCCCTGAAAAAACTCGAATATCTCTTTGAGTCACTTCTCGTGTAAGACGATGGTATCGTTGTTCAATATCCTTGATTTTAAATAGATGACCTGTGGAATACGTCATTTTTTGAAAAAGTGGGCTCCAGATTTGAGTTTGGCTAGACTGACTAAAAATACCAGTTCCAAATCCAACTGGGATGTTATTTATGTACTCAAGAGCAGGATTTGCACTGAAAAAACAGACCTTACCATCAAGAAATTTGGAATGTTCTTGTGGATTTTCTGTAAGATAAGAAAGATAAATGAGGAGAGTACCCCGCGTCGCGTTTCTAATACTTTGAGCCGTGATTGGAATGAGTTTGGGCGCACCTGTGGAACCCGCAGTTCTCCCCCAGTATAAAGGATTTCCACGAATTAGAATATCGACCGCCCCTGCTGTCATCGAATCGATATAAGGTCGAAAGTATTCATAGGTTTTAGGTGATAAAAAATCTTGGAATTTCCGTATAGAAGATATTTGACCAAACTTATGATTTTTTCCGAATTTTGTGTTTTGGTTTCTCCTTAAGATTTTTGATAGAAGATTTTTTTGGACTTTTAGCGGATTTTTGAGAGGATTTAATAAAAAATACCGGTACAAAGGTTTTGCAAAAAGTTTGCCAAGAAATCGAATCCAAGTCATTACAATTTCACATTACCTTTGCATTAAGCTCAATTGTTCCTCTAAAAATATCTAAATGATTGTGTCTGTGAGTTCACAAAATCTATTAAAATTATTATTCACTTTAATACTCTTTGTGATGTAATGGATATTTTATTGTTAAATTTAAATAATTTTATTGATGAACACGGAAAGGAAAGCCAATTTCGTGTGAAACAAGTCTGGGTCCCACCTTTGGGATTGTTATATATTGGGCAACTTCTACTTGAGAACGGTTACAATGTAAAGGTCTATGATCAGAATGTAACCGTGGCAGAAAATTTTGAAGTATTGAACGTAATTAAGAAATTAAATCCTCAAATCGTGGGATTTTCCGTTTTAATTGACAATTTTTGGACGGTAAAAGATATCCATAAAAAATTGAAAAACTGGAATCCAAATATTATTACGGTAGCGGGTAATTATTTTGCTAATTTTTTTCCTGAGCAATTGATGAAGGAGATGGATTTTGATTTCTGTGTTCGTGGTGAAGGAGAATTCACTTTTCTGAAGCTTATTGAACATCTGGATAAAAAGAAGACCGATTTTCATGAAATTAAAGGGCTTACGTTTCGCGAAAAT
>JAEOSY010000656.1 GCA_016840125.1 Candidatus Helarchaeota archaeon
CGCCCTTTAACATCATATAAAATTAAATCTTGGTCAGTCATAATATCTTTAACTTAAAATTTGATTTAAAATTGATTAAGATTAAATACGAATAAGTTTAAATTAAAAATTATGTTAAATGAGATTGAAATTCAAGGATTGTGTGAACCTCGATTTGAAGCGGTGAAAGAAGCATTTACTAAAAATTTTGAAGAGAAGATGGAAGTTGGGGCGAGTTTCGCAGTAACAATAAACGGGAAGTACGTAATTGATATCTGGGGTGGTTTCAAGGATAAAGAAAAAAATCTACCTTGGGAAAAAGATACAATCTGTAATGTTTATAGCACAACAAAAGTACCTACAGTACTTTGCACAATGATGTGCGTGGATCGTGGACTCCTAGATTTGGATGAGCCAGTTGTGAAATATTGGCCGGAATTTGCCCAAAATGGGAAAGAAAAAATATTAGTTCGTCACATTCTTAGTCATACATCAGGTCTTGCAGGAATTGAGGAACAAGGAAAAATCCCCTCGAGCACTATATATGATTGGGATAAAGTTACTAACCTTTTAGCAGCTCAAAAACCATGGTGGGAACCAGGTACTAAATCTGGGTATCATGCACTAACACATGGACATTTATTAGGAGAACTTGTTCGAAGAGTTACTGGAAAAACGCTTGGAACATTTTTCAAGGAGGAGATAGCAGATCCCCTTGAAATTGATTTTCACATTGGGTTAGCAGAGAAACATGTTCCACGCGTTACAAATTTAATTCCTGGACAGCCGATAATGGATATGATTCCCCTCCTTTACGAAGGTGTATTTAGAATTGTTAATGACTCAGAAATCATAAAGAAAGAAATTGAGAATTTAGATAAAAAGATAATGCTTGATTTTGGAGATGAGGATCAATTTGGTGTTATAATTTCTGAAGGTAAAATTGAGCTTAAAACGGGAAAAATTGAAAATGCTGATTGTAGTTTTATTGTTTCTAAGGATCGAGCTGGAGCAATGAATTGGTTATTTCACAGTTTAAATGAAGAAGTCGATTATGTTTCTGAGAATTTGAGAATGGAAGGTGAATCTGAAGAGATAAACCAAGTTAAGAAGATTTTCGAACTAATTTCTGATGAGGCTCGTAGGTTAGGTCCTGTTGGAATTAAAATGGCTATGCCAGGAGGGATAAGAGATAGATCTGGGGACCGTGAATGGCAAGTCGCAGAGATTCCAGCGGGTAATGGACACGGTAATGCAAGATCGGTTGCTAAGATCGCTTCGATAATTGCATGTGAAGGAGAACTTAATGGAAAAAGGTTAATTTCGAAGGAGACATTGGAAAAAATCCTTGAAGAACAGATTGTTGGAAGAGATCTTGTTATGCTGATACCCATTCGGTGGGGATTAGGAGTAGGATTACCACTTGAGGAACGTCCAAGTCCTAATCCCCGAACATGTTGGTGGGGTGGTGCTGGAGGTTCGGCAATAAGGATGGATCTAGATGATCATATCGCATTTGGATATGTCATGAATCAAATGAGAAATCAAAAGATGGAAGAAACTGCCAAGAACCTTTATCATTCAGATACACGAGGTAATAGATTAATTAAAGCCACTTATGAATCATTAGATTTAATTTAGCTTCTCCCTTTTTTTTCTTTCTTAAAATTGGATTAAATTTCAATAATATCAAACTCATAGATTTGGAAAATCCAAAACTAAAATATTAAAAAACTATCTACCACATAATTACATATCAATTTAAGAGAACTCAAAAGAATAAAAAGTGATATAAAATGGTAAAAAGAGTTGCAATTAACGGATTTGGTAGAATTGGTAGATTATTCTTTAGAGCTGCTTGGGGAAATCCTGAGATTGAGATTGTCTCAATTAACGACCTTTTTGAGCCTAAGTATCTAGCTTATGTATTAAAATATGATACAGTTCATGGAAAATGGCCTGGAACAGTTAAGGCTGAAGAGGGGGCATTAATAGTTGACGGAAAGAGAATCCCAATAACAGCTGAGAGAGATCCAGCGAATTTACCGCACGCAAGCAATAATATTGACGTAGTTGTTGAATCTACTGGATTCTTTATTAAAAGAGAAGGTGCTCAAAAACACTTGGAAGCAGGGGCAAAAAAAGTTGTAATTAGTGCTCCAGCAACTGACCCAGATATTACAGTAGTCCTTGGATGTAATGACGATAAAATTACTGAAGAACATAAAATTATTTCGAATGCATCTTGTACAACCAACTGTCTCGCACCTGTAGTGAAAGTGTTACATGAAAATTACAAAATAACCAAAGGTATCATGACTACAGTGCATGGTTATACAG
>JAEOSY010000657.1 GCA_016840125.1 Candidatus Helarchaeota archaeon
CGGAATGAATACTATGACTTATTTCAAGTAAATAGTAGAGCATATATAGGATCATTTGCAAGAGACCTACAACTGATTTCGAATGGGGGTTAATGTGATCAGATGCGGATTTTGAGAATTGAGCCGGGTTTTGACACCAACCATTCAAATCGGATGACGGTGGGTTTTTATGTATTAACAAAGGGGTATCCGGAGATACCATTCTTGAGTAAAATTCAAGAATGTAACAATTATGAACTCAAGCATAAGGCAGAATATTGTCCCGACTGCTCTGATTACTATAATCTAGACTGTCCAAATTGGGTTTTAGATGAAAAAACATTGAATAGAATTAAAACTAAGATCTATTCACTGGTAGGGATCTGGGAAAGTGTTGATACCTTTGAGATTCCTGAATATTATGGTGATGATCTTGTTCGAGATGCCAAAGCCGATTTGAAAATATATATCCTTAAAAATCCCGATTCGGAGATTGTTGGATCTGTAGCGAATTGGGGTGAGGGTGGAATCGAATCACTTTCGATTAAATGGGTTGATGACTGGTTAAAGTGGCGTGTTATGTATTATGTATATCTGTTAGTTAGAGGGGAAATTAACTTAGAGAAATTAAATAATCAATTTTATAAAGGAGGATTTTATAACGACTGTCTCTTTACAGATGGATTAGACGATAGTCATTGGAAAAAACTAAGGGCGAAGCTGAGCACACAACAGCTAAAAAATATAGAGGAAAATAAGTTGTCCTTGGTAAGACTATGTGGTTACAGTTGCAAAGAAAAGGTTGAGCCCAGAGTAGATCGTGCCAAAAAAAAGGTTTTATTCGGACTTCAGAAAATCAAAGATACTAATCAAGTAGTGCAAATTCTTGGAGGAAAGATATATGCACATGGCCAACAATGGGAGTTGAGTCAAAAAGAACTTTCCAAAATTAAATAGACGGAGGGTATAATATGGATTTATATAATCAGTTTTTAGAAGCGTTGAATGGTTCATTCGACGATTTCGCTCGCTCTGGGGTTGTTAATAATTATCTGACGAACGTGGGGAGTGAAGTTAAGGAGCGAATATCTCAAAATGGTAATATTATTGAACTTTTAGTGATTTCAGGTTATGAACCAGAGCGCGGAAAATGGGCGACCTCTTATAACAATACACTTCGGATTGGTAATGAGATATACCAAGTAGATGGGCTGGAAACTTCGATGGTGCTGACTCCCAATTTCTTTTGTGAATGGAGGAAGATTAGTGACGGATTAGAATATAGAATGGGATTGATTAAAGGGAAAGAGAAATTATCAATCTTTCCCGTTATTTTACGTTGGAAAGAAGATCGAGTCAATGCGCGAGTATTACCTGATTTGTGTATCGTCCATACAGGAATAGACATTGATCTTAAGTTTGCTACCAAATTAAAATCAGAAAGAGTAAAAGAAATTACAATTGCTCAACAATTCATCCTGACATTTTGGAACATTGATGATTATTTAAGAAAACAGAATCCTGAATTCAAAAGTGATTTTGAACTTGATGGATGGGAAGCTGTTGAGGTTTTCTCAGGTGAAATAGTTCAACAGATGCTTCAGAGAATTTCACAGTTGGCTGCTTCCGATAGTTATTTTAATCGTACTTGGCTAATACCTCAAACAGAGGATCTATATTGGCACAACTTAATCCAATGGATTGAACGCTGTTATGAAGAGGGCAAAACCATCAGCAAGAATCAAATGATTACATTTCTAACAAACCTATGTACCTACATGGACAGGTCCTATAATTATAAGCCATTACACCGATTATGGCAGAAAAATCTTTCAATCACACCTTATTTAATCGAGTTTCTTGATCGCTATGAGGTCCAGCACCAAGAGATTCCTCGTAGAGATTTATCAGATTTTTACGAATTTTCTCGTAGAGATTTATCAGAAGAGGTGAAACGACAAATAAGAGCTTTTTTAAAAACACTTGAAAAGCTGCGTGAATTAGAGAAATTGGATTTGTTACTATCTGGGGATGGGATTCAGTATTCAGAAGGTCAGCAGAGATTAATTATAGAAGAATTTTACAAATTTAATTTGAAAGTTGATCAGACTAATGACCTTGAAATAAACTTGTTGCAAGAAAAAATCTACATCGCGCATTTGATCTGTTCTCATGGAGCGTATCTCGACGATAAGGAACGTTTCATCAAGTATCGAGGTCTGTTAATTAACTATAAAACAGCATTAACTAAAAAACTCATTAACATAATAAATAATCATAATAAAGAAGGGTTAGGACAGATTAGACCCATAATCCTTGATTTATTATTGATAATGGATGATTTGGATTACTTTTCAGGAAGTTCGTTTGGCGAAATGTTAAAAAATCAAGTTTCATTAGGATTGAATATCATTCCATATATAATTGAAAACTATACTGAGGAAAATTTGGAAATAATTTTAACCATTTTAATTACCGCTCTTAAAGAAACGCCACAGTTCATAAATCAGAAGTGTGTTGAATTTATTGGAGATTATCTTTCAATCAAAGATACTATTACTAAAATACAGGTATTAAAAATCTATGAACTCGCTGTTCAAACGGTTCCACATTACATAGATAAGGAAACAGGTATGGAGCTTCTCAAAATGTTTTCAGATACAAAGGAAGCTCAAAGCGTTCGGGCGTCAGCGTTAGCAGCTTATACAAAATTTTGTGAATTCAAAGCTGAGGTTATTACTCCAAAGGGAATAGAACAACTAATTCACCTCTTTTCCAACGCAAACGAGGCCGAGGATATAAGAGTATCTGCACTAAATTGTTATCAAACAGTCGCTAAATCTAACGCAGATTTAGTTGAAAAGAACGCGATCAAAAAGACACTCGCCCTAATTAAGAGTGATGTTGAAATATTAAGAACGGAAGCAATTAAGTTCTATGAAAGCGCACCAAAATTCATTGATCAGGACTTA